>JAFUUR010000277.1 GCA_017477695.1 Oscillospiraceae bacterium
CACGTCGGTGGGAACGAACATGTCGGGCTTGGCAGCGACCTTGCTGACCATGTAGTCGAACACCGGCTGCTGATCCAGCTGGCTCTCCATCGGGACCATCTCGATCGCGTGCACCGGGCACTGGCCGACGCAGACGCCGCAGCCCATGCAGTCCAGCGGGGAGACGGCCATGGTGAACTTGTACAGATCCTTGCCCTTGCCGGCCTTGATGGGCACGATGGTGGCGGCCTCGGGAGCGGCGGCGGCCTCTTCCTCGGTCAGGGCGAAGGGACGGATGGTGGCGTGCGGGCAGACGAAGGCGCAGCGGTTGCACTGGATGCACTTCGTGCCGTCCCACGCGGGAACGGTGACGGCGATGCCGCGCTTCTCGTAAGCGGCGGCGCCCAGCTCGAAGGTACCGTCGGCGTGATCCACGAAGGTGGAGACGGGCAGAGAGTCGCCGTCCATCTTGTCCACAGGATCGAGGATGGATGTGACCATCTTCACGGTCTTCTCGCGGCCGGTCTTGACCTCGTCGACGGGCTTGTCCTCAGCGGTGGCCCAGGCGGCGGGCACGTCGACCTTGACGTAGGCGGTGGCGCCGGCGTCGATCGCGGCGTAGTTCATGTCGACCACGTCCTGGCCCTTCTTGAGGTAGGAGTGCAGGGCGGCGTCCTTCATGTAGCCGATGGCCTCTTCCTCGGGCATGACCTTCGCCAGGGAGAAGAAGGCGGATTGCAGGATGGTGTTGGTGCGCTTGCCCATGCCGAGCTGCTTGGCCAGGTCGATGGCGTTGATCATGTACAGCTGGATGTTGTTCTTGGCGATGTAGCGCTTGGAGGCGGCGTCCAGATGGTGCTCGAGCTCCTCGAAGTCCCACTGGCAGTTGATGAGGAATACGCCGCCGGGCTTCACGTCACGCACGATGGGGAAGCCCTTGGTGATGTAGGAGGGCACGTGGCAAGCCACGAAGTCGGCCTTGTTGATGTAGTACGGGCTCTTGATGGGCTTGTCGCCGAAGCGCAGGTGGCTGATGGTCACGCCGCCGGTCTTCTTGGAGTCGTACTGGAAGTAGGCCTGCACGTATTTGTCGGTATGGTCGCCGATGATCTTGATGGAGTTCTTGTTGGCGCCGACGGTGCCGTCGCCGCCCAGACCCCAGAACTTGCACTCGATGGTGCCTTCGGCGGCGGTGTTGGGCGCGGGGACCTCCTCGAGGGAGAGGTTGGTCACGTCGTCCACGATGCCGAGGGTGAACATGCGCTTGGGCTCGGCCTTGGTCAGCTCGTTGTACACGGCGAAGACGGAGGCGGGAGGCGTATCCTTGGAGCCGAGGCCGTAGCGGCCGCCGATGACGGAGATGTCCGTCTTGCCGGCAGGGGCCAGCGCGGTGACAACGTCCAGGTACAGAGGCTCGCCCTGGGCGCCGGGCTCCTTGGTACGGTCAAGAACAGCGATCTTCTTGACGGTCTCGGGGATGGCGGCGAGCATCTTGTCCGGACAGAACGGACGGAACAGACGCACCTTCAGCAGGCCGACCTTCTCGCCCTGGGCGGTCAGGTAGTCGATGACTTCCTCGGCCACGTCGCAGATGGAGCCCATCGCGATGATCATGCGGTCGGCGTCGGGAGCGCCGTAGTAGTTGAAGAGCTGATAGTCGGTACCGAGCTTCTCGTTGATCTTGCCCATGTACTCCTCGACGATGGCGGGCACCGCGTCGTAGTACTTGTTAGAGGCCTCACGGTTCTGGAAGAAGATATCGCCGTTCTCGTGAGAGCCGCGCATGGTGGGATGCTCGGAGTTGAGCGCGCGGGCGCGGAAGGCCGCGACGGCGTCCATATCGACCATATCGGCCAGATCCTCATAGTCCCAGACCTCGATCTTCTGCAGCTCGTGGGAGGTACGGAAGCCGTCGAAGAAGTTCAGGAACGGAACGCGGCCCTTGATGGCGGCCAGGTGGGCGACCGGGGAGAGGTCCATGACTTCCTGCACGTTGGACTCGGCCAGCATGGCGAAGCCGGTCTGGCGGCAAGCCATCACGTCGCTGTGATCACCGAAGATGTTCAAGGTGTGGCTGGCAAGGGTACGGGCGCTGACGTGGAACACGCCGGGCAGCAGCTCGCCTGCGATCTTGTACATGTTGGGGATCATCAGCAGCAGGCCCTGGGACGCGGTGTAGGTGGTGGTCAGGGCGCCGGCGTTCAGAGAGCCGTGCACGGCGCCGGCCGCGCCGGACTCCGCCTGCATCTCCTGCACCTTGACGGTGCTGCCGAAAATGTTCTTGCGGCCCGCAGCGGACCACTGGTCGACAAAGTCGGCCATGGGGCTGGACGGGGTGATGGGGTAGATCGCTGCGACTTCGGTAAACGCGTAGGATACATGGGCGGCCGCGTTGTTGCCGTCCATGGTTTTGAAGTGTCTCTGCATGTCTATCTTCATCTCCTATAAAATTATTTGGCACTGCCGGTCCACCGCGCAGCCCGTCCGGCAGGGGCGCCGCGCGAAGTGCGCGATAAGACATATTAAGTGTATCATCCTTTTGCCAAAATGTAAACAGACAAGAGCCACAAAAACGGCTGAATTTTTTTGGATTTGGTACGAAAGCGCGCAGGGACGGCGGATAATCATCCGCGCGCGGGAAGAAGAGGGAAATTTTCCTTGTGCTTTTTTCATATTTGTAATATAATCTTACAATCGGTTTTGCGCCCTGCGGGCGCAGACCGGCGAAAGGCAGTGATCCGGCAGAAAGGAGTTTCCGCTTATGTTGAATATCGTGAATGAAAAGGGAAAGATCAGCATCACCAACGAGGTCTTTACCAACCTTGCGGGCGACGCGGCGACCAAGTGCTTCGGCGTGAAGGGCATGGCGGGCCGCAGCAAAGAGGGCGGGCCGCTCCAGCTCCTGCGAAGAGAGTCCATGTCCAAGGGCGTGGAGGTGCATTTCCATGAGGACGACAGCATCTCTCTCGAGCTGCACATCGGCGTGGACCAGGGCGTGAACATCTCCGCCGTGTCCCGCAGCATCATGAAGGAAGTCGGCTACAAGCTGTCCAAGGCCACCGGCGTGCCGGTCAAGAGCGTGGACGTTTACATCGATACGATCATATAAAAAGAGACAAGAGGTCACCTGACATGAGAGATTATATTGACGCCGCGGCATTCAAGGAGATGATTCTCTGTGCGGACGCGGCGCTGCACGCGAACGTCCAGGCCATCAACGAGCTGAACGTCTTCCCCGTACCGGACGGCGACACCGGCACCAACATGGGGCTCACCATCAACAACGCTGCCAACGAGCTGCGCAAGCGCAGCTTCGACACCGTCGCCTCCGCGGCGGACTGTGTGGCAGGCGCCATGCTCCGCGGTGCGCGCGGCAACTCCGGCGTGATCCTGTCGCTGCTGTTCCGCGGCATCTCCCGCCGCCTGAAGGGGACGGAGACCGCGGGCGCAGAGGAATTCGCCGGCGCGATGAACGACGGCGTCGAGGCGGCCTACAAGGCGGTCATGAAGCCCGCCGAGGGCACCATCCTCACGGTCTCGCGCCTGGCCTCCGCGGCGGCGCTCACGGCGGCCAAGGCCGGCGCCTCACTGGAGGAGACGTTCGTGCGCGCCATCGAAGCGGGCGAGCGCGCGCTGGAGGACACCGTCAACCAGAACCCGGTGCTGAAAAAGGCCGGCGTGATCGACGCGGGCGGCAAGGGCTATATCGTGATCCTGCGTGCGATCCTCGGCTCTCTGCGCGGGGAGCTCAGCTCCAGCGCGGAGGCGACCACGATCGAGGAGCCGCAGGAGCCCGCCTGGGGCGCGGACGAGGTCGAGGTCCCGGAGGTCAACATCTTCGACACGGTGTACGTCGTGCGCAAGAACGACCCGAACGTGGATCTGCAGCCGCTGCGCAGCTATCTCGACAGCATCGGCGATTCGCTCGTCATCAGCGACGACGACGAGATCTTCAAAGTCCACGTGCACACGGATATCCCCGGCGACGCGCTGAGCGAGTCGCAGAAATACGGCGCGCTGGACATCGCCAAGATCGAGAACATGCGCCTGCAGGCGCTGGACATCCTCGCGGGGCGGCAGGCCAAGTCCACCGACGATCTGGAGCAGGTGGATCGGGAGCTGACCGCCATGGAGACCGCGACCGCCCTCACCGGCGAGGAGCCGGAGGTGGCGGCGCCCGAGAAGGAGTACGGCGTGGTGGCCGTGTGCGCGGGTGACGGCCTCGCGAGCCTCTTCACGGATCTGGGCGTGGATCAGATCGTGACCGGCGGGCAGACCATGAACCCCTCTACGGACGATATCCTCCGGGCCGTCAACCTCACCCCGGCGGAGACGGTCTTCGTCCTGCCCAACAACAAGAACATCATCATGGCGGCCGAGCAGTGCGTCCCGCTGACGGAGAAGAAGGTCATCGTCATGCCGACCAAGACCGTGCCGCAGGGCGTCGCGGCGATGCTCAACTTCGTCGTGGACGAGCCGGAGGAATCGCTGGTGGGCGCCATGGGCGACGCGATCGGCAACGTGCACACCGCCATGGTCACCTACGCGGCCCGGGATTCGGACTTCGACGGCCACGCGATCCATGCGGGCGAGTATCTGGCCCTGCTGGACGGCGGCCTCATCGGCAGCTACGTCAACATCCCCACGCTGTTCAAGGAGCTCAGCTGGGCCTTTGACGATTTCCACCCCGAGTTCATCACCGTCTACTACGGCGAGGACGTGACCGAGGAGGACGCTGAGGCGGCGGCGGAGACGCTTACCGGCAACTTCCCCGACGCGGAGGTCAGCGTGGTCAACGGCGGCCAGCCCGTCTACTATTATATGATCTCCGTGGAGTGAGTTTTTTCGATACCAACAAATCCGGCGGGGCGGTTCCTGAGAACCGCCCCGCCGGATTTATTCTTCCCGTATCATTTCAGCCCGTCCACGTAGCGGGCGCGCTCGCCGCCGATGAACTTGGGGCGGGTGCGGGCGCAGACCAGATTGGCCCGGCCGATCTGCTTGACGGACAGGCGCACCGGCACGGCCACCTCCCTGAGGTGCATGCCGATCAGCGTGTCCCCGATGTCCATGCCCGCCGCGGCGCGGATATGCTCCACGGCCACGGGCTCGTCCATGCTTTCCCACACGGTGGTGGCAAAGGAGCCGCCGGCGTGCGCCCAGGGGCGCACGTTCACCGGCTCGTATCCGAACCGCTCCGCCGTGCTGCGCTCCACGATCAGCGCGCGGTTGAGGTGCTCGCAGCACTGGGCGGCCAGCAGCACGCCCCGCTCCCGCAGGACGGGCGCCAGCCCCGCAAAGACCGCCTGCGCGGCCTCCATGCTGGAGCCCTTGCCGATGTGCTGCCCGACGATCTCGCTCGAGGAACAGCCGACGACCAGCAGCTCGCCCGGGCGCAGCCCGGCAGCGTCGAGCAGCTCGCGCGCGGCGGCCTCGGCCTGGAAACGGATCTCTTCCATTCGACGCCTCCTTGTCTCAAAAACCGCCCTTGGTGAAGGCTTCCCAGCTCCGGTGCATATAGGTCTCGAGCGGGATGGGCTTGCCGATATATCTGGGATCGCGGCCGTCGGCCAGGAATTCTTCCAGGAATTCCTTCCGCCCGGTGGTGTGCACCACGGGGATGCCGCTGCGCTCCGACGCGCCCTTGACCACCTCGTAGCCCTGGCGAAGGTCGTTCGCGCTGGCGTAGGTCAGGAGGTTGGAGTTGTTCACGAAGCCGGTGACCTCCTGCCGCGCGAAGCTCTCGATATCCGCCTTGAGCTTGAGGATCTTCTCCGGCGTCTCGGACATGGGGCGAAAGACGTTCACGATATCGTAGACGCACAGCTCCCCCTCAAAGGCGGCGAAGTCCTGATGATAGCGGCCGAGGGACAGAGCGCCCGCGGAGTCGCCTCCCACGTCGAAGACCACGAGATCCCAGTTGTCCGTAAAGGCGGAGGCCACGGCGGCGGACATGCTGCTGGGCGTGATGCCCTTGCCCGCGAAGGTGGGGGAGACGAGGTTCACGTTCTTCGCCGTCAGCAGATCCACGCGGTCGGACATGCGGAAATAGTCGTTGACCTTGTCCAGGTCGATGACCAGGGTGCGCAGGCCCTCGCCCGCGCCGTTGACGGCCAGGTTCACGGCGATCTCCGTCTTGCCGGAGCCGTAGTTGCCGACCAGGATGATCATTTTTCTCATTGGGGCAGCCCTCCCGTCTTCTTCTGCAGCTTGTGCTTCTTCCCGTCGGGGGTCAGGACGTAGGTGTTCTCCAGCACCGCGATGGTGCTCGCCCGCCACTCGTCGAGATACTCCCGGCGCAGCGCGTCGCGCTCGGCCAGCTCTTCGGCGGTCAGCGCCCGCTCCTTCGCGAGGCGCGCCAGCGCATTGATGCGATCCAGCTTTTTCTGCTCCATGGCTCACTCCTCGATGGTGCCCAGCTCGTCGAGCGTCAGCTCGAAGGCGGGGATGAAGCGCTCCAAAAAATACCGCACCTCGGGCAGCGGGTTCTCCTCCAGCCAGCGGCGGGTCTGCGCCTCGGCGGAGCGGAACTCGTTGTTGCCGGCCTTGCGCTCCTCGATGCACTTGATGTAGGCCGAGAGCTTGTCGGCCGCCTTGACGATATCGTGCAGCCGCTCCTGCGCTTCCCCGGCGAGCAGCGGCTCAAAGGCGCCGCGCAGCTCCTCCGGCAGCGTGGCCAGGAGCTTTTCGTTGGCCAGCGCCTCGACCTCGCCGTACGCGCCGCGGATCTGCGCGCTGTGGTACTTGATGGGCGTGGGCAGGTCTCCGGTCAGGATCTCCGCGCTGTCGTGGTACAGCGCCACGGCGGCGCATTCGTTGGGGTCGCAGGGCACGCCGAACACGTCCCGGCGGATGACGCCCAGCGCGTGGGCGATCACGGCAACCATATGGCTGTGCTCCTGTATGTTCTCCGGCAGGGAATTGCGCATCAGGCTCCAGCGCCCGATGTAGCGCATGCGGGAGATATAGGCAAAAAAGTTGTGGCTCATAGTGGCCTCCCGTCTCGTTATGGGCCGATTTTATCACGGAACGGCGTCCGGCGCAAGATTGCGGTTGCATTTTCCGCAGGGCGGTGATAAAATTCAACTTTGTGTTATGAAAGAAACCGCACGGCAAAGAGGAGAATCCCATGGATAAACTGAGAAACGTCGCCATCATCGCCCACGTCGACCACGGCAAGACCACGCTGGTCGACGAAATGCTCAAGCAGTCCGGCGTATACCGGGAGAACCAGGAGGTCGTCGAGCGCGTCATGGACTCGAACGATCTGGAGCGGGAGCGCGGCATCACCATCATGGCCAAGAACACCGCCGTCTGGTACGGCGACACGAAGATCAATATCGTCGACACGCCGGGCCACGCGGATTTCGGCGGCGAGGTGGAGCGTATCCTCAAAATGGTCAACGGCGTCATCCTGCTGGTGGATGCGGCGGAGGGCCCCATGCCCCAGACCCGCTTTGTCCTGAGCCGCGCCCTGGAGCTGGGCCACCGGGTCATCGTCGTGCTCAACAAGATCGACCGGCCCGACCAGCGCATCCACGAGGTCGTGGATGAGATCCTCGAGCTTCTGATGGACCTGGACGCCACGGACGAGCAGCTTGATTCCCCGATGCTCTTCTGCTCCGGCCGCAACGGCACCGCGAGCTATTCGCCCGAGGTGCCCGGCACCGATCTCAAGCCCCTCTTCGACACCATCCTCGAGTACATCCCCGAGCCGGAGATGAACCTCGACGCCCCCTTCCAGATGCTCGTGAGCAGCATCGACTATAACGAGTACGTCGGCCGCATCGCCATCGGCCGCATCGAGCGCGGCGTCATCAAGCAGAACCAGGAGATCGAGGTCTGCAACTACCACGATCCGGACGCCGTCACCCTCAAGGCCAAGGCCGTGAGCCTGTATCAGTTCGAGGGGCTCAACCGCGTGCCCGTCACCGAGGCCGGCGCCGGCAACATCATCGCGATGAGCGGCATCGGCGATGTTACGATCGGCGACACGATCTGCGCCAGGGGCTCTGCCGAGCCGCTGCCCTTCGTCAAGATCAGCGC
>JAFUUR010000278.1 GCA_017477695.1 Oscillospiraceae bacterium
AGGCGGCCAACGAAAAGCTGGGCGGCGGCAAGCTGCGTCTTTCCGCGGATACCGGCAGCTTCGACGGCGGCCTGCTCCTGCGGCGCGGCAACGTGGAGGTCAACTGCACGGTGGAGCTCCTGGTGGAGCTGTGCCGGGGTGAGATGTCTGCCGAGCTTGCCGGCGTGCTCTTTGCATAAGAGCGCGCTGCATCCCGATACAGGGAGGGAAGAAATTGGCTAAAAAGGCAATAAAACAAGACGCGTATCTGTGCCTGTCCGCCATGCTGCGGGCGCGGGAGCCGAGGCTCCTCAACGACGAGCGGGCCCAGCGCATGCTGGACGCACCCAGCTTCGAGGAGGCCGCGAAGATCCTGGCCGACTGCGGCTATGAGGACATGACCCAGATGAGCGCCAAAGAGATCGAGGACGCGCTGGCAGCGCACCGCAACGAGATCTTTGCCGAGATGGCGCAGCTCGCGCCGGACAAGAGCATCGTGGACGTGTTCCGCATGAAATACGATTACCACAACGCCAAGACCAGCATCAAGGCGGAGGCCATGGGCACCGAGCCCGAGCGGCTGCTCAGCGGCTCCGGCCGCGTGCCGACTGCGGCGCTGCTCACCGCCTATACCGAAGGCCGCTTCGGCGACCTGCCCGGCGTGCTGGGCCACGCGGTGGAGGAGGCCAAGGGCGTACTGGCGCGCACGGCCAACCCCCAGCTTGCGGACTTCGTGCTCGACTCGGCGTACTTCGCCGAGATCAAGGAGACCGCGCGCGAGAGCGGCAACCCGTTCCTTGAGCGCTACGCGGAGGTGCTGATCGACAGCACCAACCTCAAGAGCGCCGTGCGTACCCTGCGCATGGGCAAGGACGCGGAGTTCCTCCACTCGGTGATCATCCCGGGCGGCGGCGTATCTGCCGAACGCATCACGGGCGCCGCCGACAAGGAGGCGATCGCCGCGCTCTTCGCGCACACCAAGCTCGAAAAAGCGGCGGCCCTGGGCGTGGACGCGGTGGACGGCGGCAGCATGACCGCCTTCGAGCTCGCCTGCGACAACGCGGTGAACGATTTCCTGTCGGAAGCGAAGCTCGTCAGCTTCGGCTGCGAGCCGCTGGTGGCGTATCTCGCCGCCGTGGAAGGGGAGATCACCGCCGCGCGCATGATCCTCACGGGCAGACTTGCGGGCATTTCGCCCGAGGTCATCCGGGAAAGGCTGCGTGATCTGTATGCTTAAAATTGGGGTAATCGGCGGCAGAGAGACCGTCATGGGCTTCAAGGCCCTCGGCCTTGAGACCTTCCCGGCTGCGAGCGCGGCCGAGGCGACGCAGGTGCTGCGCCGTATCACCCGCGACAGCGACGAGTACGCCATCCTCTATATCGAGGAGACGCTTGCCGCGGAGATGTCCGCGGAGATCGACAAATTCAAGGACAGTCCCACGCCTGCGATCATTCTGATCCCCGGCAGGGAGGGCTCCATCGGGCTCGGGCAGTCGGCACTGAAGGCCGCGGTCGAGCGTGCCGTCGGCACGAACATTCTGGGAGACTGACCCCGTGTTCAATCTTTATAAAAAGGAAGTATGTGTATGAGCGGAACTATTACCAAAGTATCCGGACCGCTTGTCGTGGCCGAGGGCCTGGCGGACGCCAACGTCTCCGACGTGGTCCGCGTGGGCACTCAGCGCCTGATCGGCGAGATCCTGAATATGACCGGTGACAAGGCTTCCATTCAGGTCTACGAGGAGACCTCCGGCCTTGGCCCCGGCGCCGCCGTCGTGACTACGGGCATGCCCATGTCCGTGGAACTGGGACCCGGCATGCTGGACAATATCTACGACGGCATCCAGCGCCCGCTGCCCGAGATGCGGGCCCTGTCCGGGGACTCGATCACCCGCGGTACCGACGTGCCTGCCCTGAACCGTGAGAAAAAGTGGGACTTCGTCCCCGTCGCCAAGCCCGGCGACAAGGTCAGGACCGGCGACGTGCTGGGCACCGTCCAGGAGACGAGCGCCATCCTGCATAAGATCATGGTCCCCCACGGCGTGGCCGGCGAGGTCGTGTCCGTGGAGAGCGGGGAGCACGTCGTCACGGACGTGATCGCCGTCGTCAGGGACGACAAGGGCAAGGAGCACGAGCTGACCATGCTGCAGCGCTGGCCCGTGCGTATCGCGAGACCCTATGAGAGAAAGTACGTGCCCAGCCGGCCCATGAACTCCGGCCAGCGTATCATCGACACGCTTTTCCCCATCGCCAAGGGCGGCACCGCCGCCGTGCCCGGCCCCTTCGGCTCGGGCAAGACCGTCGTGCAGCACCAGCTGGCGAAGTGGTCCGACGTGGACATCGTCATCTACATCGGCTGCGGCGAGCGCGGCAACGAGATGACCGACGTTCTGATGGAATTCCCTGAGCTGAACGACCCACGCAACGGCGAGCCTCTGATGAAGCGCACCGTGCTGATCGCCAACACCTCCGATATGCCCGTGGCGGCCCGCGAGGCCTCCATCTACACCGGCATCACCATCGCCGAATACTTCCGCGACATGGGCTACGACGTCGCCGTTCTGGCAGACTCCACCTCCCGCTGGGCCGAGGCGCTGCGTGAGATGTCCGGCCGTCTGGAAGAGATGCCCGGCGAAGAAGGTTACCCCGCGTACCTGGCCTCCCGTCTGGCGCAGTTCTACGAGCGCGCCGGCGTGGTCGAGTGCCTGGGCTCCGACGAGCGCCAGGGCTCCGTCACCGCCATCGGCGCCGTGTCGCCTCCGGGCGGCGATATCTCCGAGCCTGTCTCCCAGGCCACGATGCGTATCGTCAAGGTCTTCTGGGCGCTGGACTCCAGCCTGGCCTATGCCCGTCACTTCCCGGCCATCAACTGGCTGACCTCCTACTCGCTGTACCTCGACACGCTGGCTCCCTGGTACACCGAGCAGTTCGGCGAGGGCTACATGCTCAACCGCACCAAGACCATGCACATCCTCCAGGAGGAGAGCGAGCTGCAGGAGATCGTCCGCCTGGTCGGTCAGGACGCGCTCTCTCCGGCGGACCGTCTCACCATGGAGACCGCCAAGATGATCCGCGAGGACTTCCTGCAGCAGAACGCCTTCGTCGACGAGGACGCCTATTCCTCCTACGCCAAGCAGTACCGTCTGCTGGGCATGGTGCTGACCTACGACGAGCTCTGCCGCGAGGCCCTCGACAAGGGCGCGGATATGAACGCCCTGTTCGCGATCGACGCCCGCGAGAAGATCGGCCGCGCCAAGATGGCAGACCCCGACGCTTTCGAAGCGGCCTATGACGAGATCGAGGCGCAGATGAAGAAAGAGATCGAGGAAGTTATTGCCGGAGGTGAGGACGCATGATCAAAGAGTATAAGACGATAAGAGAGATCGCAAGCCCTCTGATGGTTGTCGAGCACGTAGAGGGCGTCACCTACGACGAGCTGGGCGAGATCGAGCTGCCCAACGGCGAAGTCCGCCGCTGCAAGGTCCTTGAGGTCGAGGGCGACAGAGCCGTCGTCCAGCTGTTCGAGTCCGCGCAGGGCATCAACCTCGCCGAGTCCAAGGTGCGCTTCCTGGGCCATCCCCAGCAGCTCGCCGTGTCGGAGGATATGCTCGGCCGCGTCTTCAACGGCATGGGCATGCCCATCGACGGCGGCCCCGCCATCCTGGCGGACGCTCACATGGACATCAACGGCCTGCCCATGAACCCGGCCGCGCGCGCCTACCCCGCGGAGTTCATCCAGACGGGCGTGTCCACCATCGACGGACTGAACACCCTGGTCCGCGGGCAGAAGCTGCCTATCTTCTCCGGCTCCGGTCTGCCGCACGCCGCGCTGGCCGCGCAGATCGCGCGTCAGGCCCGCGTGCTGGGCGACAACGAGACCTTCGCCGTCGTGTTCGCCGCCATCGGCATCACCTTTGAGGAGAGCGAGTACTTCATCAACGATTTCCGCCGCACCGGCGCCATCGACCGCACGGTCGTCTTCTCCAACCTTGCAAACGACCCCGCCGTCGAGCGTATCGCCACGCCGCGCGTGGCGCTGACCGCCGCCGAGTACCTGGCCTTCGAGAAGGATATGCAGGTGCTGGTCATCCTGACCGACATCACCAACTACGCCGAGGCCCTGCGTGAGGTCTCCGCTGCAAAGAAAGAGGTCCCGGGCCGCCGCGGTTATCCCGGCTACCTGTACACCGACCTTGCCACCCTCTACGAGCGCGCCGGCCGCCGCCAGGGCAAGAAGGGCTCCATCACCATGATCCCCATCCTGACCATGCCCGAAGACGACAAGACTCACCCCATCCCCGACCTGACCGGCTACATCACCGAGGGCCAGATCATCCTCAGCCGCGACCTGCACCGCAAGGGCATCGTCCCGCCGGTGGACGTTCTGCCTTCTCTGAGCCGTCTGAAGGACAAGGGCATCGGCGAGGGCAAGACCCGTGAGGACCATTCCGGCACCATGAACCAGCTCTTTGCCGCCTATTCCCGCGGCAAGGACGCCAAGGAACTGATGACCATTCTGGGCGAGGCGGCGCTGTCGGAGGACGATAAGCTCTTCGCCAAGTTTGCCGACGAGTTCGAGAAGCGCTACGTCAGCCAGGGCAACACCACCAACCGCAGCATCGAGGAGACGCTGGATCTCGGCTGGGATCTGCTGAAGATCCTGCCGCGGCGTGAGCTGAAGCGTATCAAGCCGGAGTTCATCGAGAAGTATCTGCCTGAAGCTTGAACCCGAGAGACTGTGAAAGAAGGTGATGTCTGATGGCAAGTACCGCGATTACCCCGACAAGAATGGTGCTCAACCAGCTCAAGGGCCGGTTGAAGACCGCGCGCCGCGGGCATAAGCTGCTCAAGGATAAGCGCGACGAGCTGATGCGCCAGTTCATGGACGTCGTCAAACTCAACAAGCAGCTGCGTATCCGCGTGGAGGAGGGCCTGACGGGGGCTTTCGCGTCCCTGCAGGTGGCCAGCGCCATCATGTCTCCCGAGATGCTGGAGCAGGCGCTGCTGTATCCCCGCCAGAGCGTGGAGTTGGGGATGAAGTTCAAGAACATCATGAGCGTCAACGTGCCGCAGTACAGCTTCCAGACCAAGAACAACGATCCGACGGAGATCTACCCCTACGGCTTCGCGCAGACTTCGGGCGAACTGGACGACGCGCTGGATAAGCTGGCGAGAGTCTTTGAGGATATGCTGGAGCTCGCGCAGGTGGAAAAGACCATGCAGCTGCTCGCGGAGGAGATCGAAAAGACCCGCCGCCGCGTGAACGCGCTGGAGTACGTCATGATCCCGGAGCTGGAGAGCAATATCAAGTATATCGCGATGAAGCTCGAGGAGAATGAGAACTCCACCAAGGTCCGCCTGCTGAAGGTCAAGGAAATGGTCCTGCAGGACGCGCACAATTATCAGAAATAGCAAAGATCGAGCGGCAAAAAGCACCCCCTCCGCGGGGTGCTTTTGCTTGGCCGGACGGCCGGAACAGGCGTTTTTTTGCAGTTGCAACCGCCGGTTGCGGATCTTCCAGCCGGACTTTCTGGCAGGATGGAGCTTTTTGCGTTATGCTTCAGCCATCCGAAAAACAGAAAGCAAAGGAGAGTGGAGAGATGATCCTCGCAGACAAGATCATTGACCTGAGAAAAAAGAACGGCTGGTCCCAGGAGGACCTCGCAGAGAAGCTCGACGTGAGCCGGCAGGCGATCTCCAAATGGGAGGGGGCGCAGTCCGTCCCGGATATGGTGCGCATCATCCGCATGTCGGAGCTGTTCGGCGTGAGCACGGATTACCTGCTCAAGGACGAGATGGAGCACCCGCAGGCCGCCGAGAGCCGGGACGACGACAGCCCGCTGCGCACGGTCTCCCTCGAGGAGGCCTCGGCCTTCCTGCTCATACGCGAGAAAAACGCGCAGCGTGTCGCCCTGGGCGTGCTGCTGTGCATCCTCTCGCCCGTGCTGCTGATCCTGCTGAGCGGCGCGGTCGAAATGGGCAAGGCGGCGCTGACGGAGGGCCAGGCCGCGGGGCTCGGCCTCATGGCGCTCTTCGTCCTGGTGGGCGCGGCCGTCGCGCTGTTCGTGACGAGCTCTCTGCGCGCGGCGCCTTACGCGTATCTGGAGAAGGAGGACGTGGAGACGCTCTACGGCGTGAGCGGCATGGTGCGGGATCGGAAGGAAAAGTTCCAGCCCGTGTATTCCCGTCAGCTCACGATCGGCGTCGTCCTGTGCGTATGCTCCGTGCTGCCGCTGTTCGCCGCGCTTCTCCTCGGCGAGGAGGACAGTATCCTGCAGGTATACGCCGTTTGCGCGCTGCTGATCCTCGTGGCAGTCGGCGCTCTTCTGATCGTGCGCGCGTCCATCATCCAGGGCGGCTTCCAGCAGCTTCTGGAGGAGGGCGATTACAGCCGCGCGGCCAAGGAGGAGCAGCGCAGATACGGCTGGATCAGCGGCTGCTACTGGATGATCGTGACGGCGGGATATCTGGCCTGGAGCTTTCCCACCAACGCCTGGGACCGGACCTGGATCGTGTGGCCCGTCGCGGGCGTGGCCTACGGGGCGATCGTCGGGATCGTCAAGGCCATGCGCAGGCAGAACGGCTGAGGCGCAGCACCGTCAAGCAAAAGCACCCGGAAAGCTCCGGGTGCTTTTGCCATGTGCGGACAGCGTCAAAAAAATGCGGCCGGAGAGGGAACAAAGCGGCGGCGCACGCGTCATACGGCCAGAACGCAGCGGCAGGCCCTGCAGGGAAGGCCGCGGCGCCGGATCGCAAGCGCAGACGGCGGCTCCGGGCTTTCTTGATTTCCTTGCAGAAAATGTCGTTTGCGTATTGAATTTTCCGGGAGACTATAGTATAATGGCGCCCGACCCAGAAAACTGAATATCGTACCAAAATCTTTTTCAAAAACCGGCCCCCGACAGGGGACCACACATTGACCCCGGAGACCGGGGCAGTGATGAAAGGAGAAGCATTATGAAAAAGAAAGTTTTGGCAACCATCCTCGTATTGACGCTGGCGCTCACGCTCCTGGCCGGATGCGGAAAGACCTCCACAACGGCTGCATCGTCTGCGACGGCCGCACCTGCCGCTGAAGAAGCGCAGGAGCCGTCCAATGAGCTGTTCATCGGCGTCGCACAGGACTTCGACAGTCTTGACCCCCACCATGCAACGGCGGCAGGAACCAAAGAAGTTTTATTCAACGTGTTTGAGGGGCTCATGAAGCCCACCAGCGAAGGAGAGCTCGTTCCTGCAGTCGCATCCGATGTCAGCGTTTCGGACGACGGCCTGACGTATACCTTTACCCTGCGTCAGGGCGTGAAGTTCCACAACGGCGACACGGTAGACATGCAGGACGTTGTTTTTTCCATCGAACGCAACCGCGTAGCCGCTGACGGCGGCGCTGCGCTGATCCCGGCCCTGGCCGTGATCGAGGATCTGTCCTACGACGATACCACCCTGACCCTGCAGCTCAGCGAGCCGAGCCTCGAGCTTCTGAGCTATCTGACCCTCGCCATCATCCCGGCCGACTACGACGAGCAGGAGACCGCTCCCGTCGGCACCGGCCCGTTCAAATTCGTCTCCCGCGCCGCGCAGGACAACATGGTCCTCGAGCGCTTTGAGGATTACTGGGGCACCCCCGCAAAGCTCGACAAGGTCACCTTCCGCATCATCGAGAACGTCGAAGGTCTGATCATGGGCCTGCAGAGCGGCGCGCTGGATCTGGTCATGCACATGACCAGCACCCAGACCTCCCAGCTCTCTGAGAAGGACTTCCACGTGGAAGTGGGCAGCATGAACCTGGTCCAGGCACTGTACCTCAACAACGCGGTCGCTCCCTTTGACGACGTGCGCGTCCGTCAGGCGCTGTGCTACGGTGTGGATAAGCAGGGCATCATCGACCTGGCCTTCGACGGCTACGGCATCCCGCTCGGCACCTCCATGTTCCCCTCCTTCGGCAAATACTATGACGAGAGCCTGACCGACTACTATCCGCACGACGTGGAGAAGGCCAAGGCCCTGCTGGCCGAGGCCGGCTATCCCAACGGCTTTGATATGACCATCTCCGTGCCCAGCAACTATCAGCCGCACGTTGACACCGCAGAGGTCATCAAGGAGCAGCTTAAGGAGATCGGCGTCAACGTGACTATCCTCCCCGTGGAGTGGGGCGTGTGGCTCAGCGACGTGTACGGCGCCCGTGAGTACCAGAGCACGATCACCGGTCTCACCAGCGACAACATGACCGCCCGCAAGCTGCTGGAGCGCTTCGGCTCCCAGATCGGCAACAACTTTACCAACTACAGCAACAGCGAGTATGACGAGATCCTGGCCAAGGCCGTGTCCAGCACCAGCGACGAGGAGCAGACCGCCCTCTACCGCCAACTGGAGCACAACCTGACCGAGAATGCCGCCAACGTTTACATCCAGGATATGGCGGATCTCGTGGCCGTGCGCAACGGCGTGGAAGGCCTGACCTTCTACCCCCTGTACGTGCTGGACGTGTCCACGCTGTACTGGGCCGCCTGAGGGCTGACGGCTGTCGCATAGACAAAGACGTTTTTGGATCCCCGCCCCTGCAAAGGGCGGGGATCCTGCAAAACTGGGATAAAGGGGGCTCGCCCCATGAAATATACGCTAAAAAGGATCGGCCTGCTGCTGATCACGATGCTGCTGGTATCCTTTCTGACCTTCCTGGCCTTTTCGCTGGTCTCCGGAGATCCTGCTCAGACGAAGCTGGGCACCGAGGCCACGCCGGAAAGGCTTGCTGCGCTTCGGCACGAATGGGGCCTGGATCAGCCGTTTTTCGTTCGCTACTTCCGCTGGCTGGCCGGCTTCTTCTCGGGGAACCTCGGCGTTTCCTATCATTACAGCAAGCCCGTCTGGGATCTGATCGCCTCCAAGGTGGAGGTGACCTTGTGCATGTGCCTTCTGAGCTTCGTGATCATCACGCTGGTCTCCATCCCGCTCGGGATCTGGTCCTATCGTTGGGTGGGCGGGCCGTTTGACTGGCTGCGCACCGCCTTCAATCAGCTGTGCATGGCCGTGCCGCCCTTCTTTACGGGCATGCTGGTGTCTTACGGCTTCGGCATCGTGCTGCGCGTCTTCGTCCCCGGAGACGTGCCGGATCTGCATACGCAGTTCGGCGCCGCGGTGAAGCATCTGTTTTTCGCCGCCGTGTGCATCGCCATCCCGCGCATCGCCATGACGATCCGCATGATGCGCTCCACGGTCATCAGCGAGATGAACAAGTCCTACGTGCGCACGGCCATCTCCCGCGGCAATGACCGCCACGCGGTGCTCACCAAGCACGTGTTGAAAAACTCCCTGGTCTCCACCATCACCTTCCTGGGCCAGACCATGGCGGAGATCATCGGCGGCAGCATCGTAGTGGAGCAGGTCTTCGGCATCCCCGGGCTCGGCCGCTTCCTGGTGGCCTCCATCGGTTACCGGGACTATCCCGTGGTCCAGACCATCGTGGTCATCCTCGCCTTCTGGGTCGTGCTCGTCGGCACGATCGCGGATCTGCTCAACCAGCATATCGATCCGCGGCTGCGGTTGGGAGGAAAGACATGAAAAAACAGAAGCTCAACGGATACCTCGTGGCCGGGATCCTCATCACGGCGCTGCTGCTTTTGCTGACGGTCTACGGCGCGATCCATACGCCCTATTCGCCGACGGCCTATACCGGGGCGAAATTCGAGGCGCCCTCCGCCGCCCATCTCTTCGGCACGGACAAGCTGGGCCGCGATATCTTCAGCCGCGTGCTCAAGGGCATGGGGACGACCCTGTCCGTCGCGCTGGCCACGGTCGCCATCGGCGCCGTGGCGGGCACCGCCGTAGGCGCGGCGACCGGGTACTTCGGCGGCCTCGTGGACGACGCGCTCATGCGCATCAACGACGCGCTGACCGCCTTCCCGAGCATCCTGATGGCGCTGCTGGTCATCAGCCTGCTGGGGCCCGAGCATAAATACAGTCTGATCCTGGCGCTGGGCATCGTCTTCATCCCGAGCTTTGCCCGCGTCACGCGAACGGCCTTCGCCTCCCTGCGGGACGTCAATTACATCACCAGCGCCCGTCTGATGGGCGCGGGCAATCTGCGCATCCTGCTGGTGCATCTGCTGCCCAACACGGGCAGAGTGCTGCTTCCGGCGCTGACCATCGGCTTCAACAACGCCGTACTGGCGGAGGCCAGCATGAGCTTCCTGCGCATCACGCCGCTGGAGACTTCGCTGGGTTATATGCTCTCCGAAGCGCAGGGCATGCTGTCCGCCGCGCCCTGGTACGCTCTCAGTACCGGCATCGTGATCGCCCTGCTGGTCTTCGGTGTGGGCCTCATCGGCGAGGGGCTGCAGCAGCGAAACAAGGAGGCGTGACCATGCTGGAGATCAGAGATCTGCACGTTAAATTCCACAGCCGGGACCGGGAAGCGGTCTCCGGCGTGTCGCTGCGCATCGAGGACGGGGAGATCCTAGGCCTGGTGGGCGAGAGCGGCAGCGGCAAATCGGTGACCGCCATGAGCGTCGCCGGCCTGCTGCCCCGCAAGCAATGCACCCTCTCCGGCGATATCCTGCTGGACGGGCAGGACCTGCTGCACGCCGATCGCGCCCTGCTGCGCCAGATCCAGGGGAAAAAGATCGGCGTCGTGTTCCAGGAGCCCATGAGCGCCATGGACCCGCTGATGCGGGTAGGGGAGCAGGTGGGCGAAGTGCTGCGTATCCACACGGGGCTTGACAAGGAGGAGCGGAAACGCCTGGTGCTGCAGGCTATGGAGTCCGTAGAGCTGCAGGACCCGGAGGCGGTCTACCGCAAGTATCCGCACGAGCTGTCCGGCGGTATGCTGCAGCGCGCCATGATCGCCGCGGCGATCGTCATCGAGCCGCAGCTTCTCCTGCTCGACGAGCCGACCACCGCGCTGGACGTGACCATCCAGGCGCAGATCCTGGAGCTGCTGAAAAAGCTCAATCGGGAGCGCGGCATCTCCATGCTTTTCATCTCGCACAATCTGAACGTGGTGCGAAAGCTCTGCTCGCGGGTGGCCGTGATGCAGAAGGGCAAGCTCGTGGAGACCGGCGCGACGGAGGACGTGTTCTTCCACCCGCAGCACCCGTACACGAAAAAGCTGATCGAGGCGATCCCCACGCGCCACGGAAAGGAGACGGCATGAGCGAAGAGAACGACCTGATCCTGGAAGTTCGCCACGTCAGCGGCGGCTACCGCCCCAACAGTCTGTTCGGCCGGTCCAAGGCCTATAAGGAGGTCCTGCACGACGTGGACTTCGTCGTGCGCCACGGGGAGATCCTCGGCCTGGTGGGCGAGAGCGGCACGGGCAAGTCCACCCTGGCCAAGATCATCCTGGGTCTTCTGGAACCGGAGGAGGGCGAGGTGATCCACTATACGCCCCGGCCGCAGATCGTTTTTCAGGATCCTTACAGCTCCCTGAACCCGGCCTATACCGTGGAGTGGTCCATCGAGGAGCCGCTGCGCATCTACGGCAAATACGACGCCGCCGAACGCAAGCGCCGCGTGCGGGAAATGCTCGAGCGGGTAGAGCTGCCGGAGGAAGTGCTGAAGGCCAGGCCGGACGAGCTCTCCGGCGGCCAGCGCCAGCGCGTGAGCATCGCGGCGGCGCTGATCCGGCGCCCCCGCTTCCTGCTGCTGGACGAGCCGGTCAGCGCGCTGGACGTGACGATCCAGGCGCAGATCCTGCGCCTGCTGCGGGAACTGCGGGAGGAGCTGGATCTGAGCTATCTGTTCATCTCCCACGATCTGAACGTGGTCTATCAGCTCTGTGACCGGGTCCTCGTGATGAAACGCGGGCGCATCGTGGAGCAGGGCAGTGTGGAAGAGGTCTTCAACGACCCGAAGGAGGATTACACCAGGCGGCTCCTGGCCGCGGCGGAGTAGAAGGCATGACGATACGTTACATCGCTGACCTGCATTTTGATCACGAGAGCATCCTCGCCTACGACAACCGGCCGTTCGACAGCGTCCGGAAGATGAACGAGGCGATGATCGCCAACTGGAACCGCGTAGTTGCGCCCGGGGACAGTACCTGGATCCTCGGCGATTTCTGCGCCGGAGGCCCGGAGCGCTGGCGGGAGCTGCTGACGGCTCTCAACGGGAAGAAGTCCCTGATCATCGGCAATCACGACGACCCCGGGACCGTGGAGGCCGTGCGGGATCTGCTGGAGGACGCAGCCGAATACCGGGAGATCCTGGATGCCGGCCGGCACGTGGTCCTCTGCCATTATCCCATGGTCGCCTTTCACGATCAGTATTTCGGCTGGTATCACCTCTATGGCCACGTACACGCCGCCTACGAGTGGAACATCACCGAAAACGCGAAGCGCCTGATGAAAAACCTGTACGTTCGGCAGGACGTCTGCCGCATGGTCAACACCGGCGCGATGCTCCCCTATAT
>JAFUUR010000279.1 GCA_017477695.1 Oscillospiraceae bacterium
GGCGAGCCGTCACTCAGGCGATGGAGCTGGTCGACGCGACAGCGCTGCGGGAGACGCCCTTCGAGAGCCTCAGCGACGGCCAGCGTCAGCGGGTGATGCTGGCGCGGGCCATCTGTCAGGAGCCGAAGGTACTGCTGCTCGACGAGCCGACCTCCTTCCTCGATCTGAAGCATAAGCTTGATTTTCTCGACTTGCTGCGCCGCCTCACACGGGAGCGAGGCCTCGCCGTCGTGATGTCCATCCATGAGCTCTCTCTCGCAGCTCGCTATTCCGACAGGGTGCTGTGTCTGCGCGATGGGCGCGTGGATCGTTTCGGGCCCCCGGGCGAGATCTTCACCGGCAGCTATATCGACGCGCTCTTCGATCTCGAACCGGGCAGCGCCGAAATCTTTCTTTGAAAAGAAAAGAAACGAACACGGTCAGACCGTTCAGGTCTGACCGTGTTTATCTATGAGCGCTTCGCAACAGGCCAGCACCTGCTCAAAGCTCTCGCCCGTCTCCGCGGGCCTGTGGATGACCAGCAGCGACGCCCCGGTCGCCGCGGCCGCCGCCGCTTTCTCCGGGAAGCCGCCCGGCGCGCCGCCGTCTTTCGTTACCAGCCATCGGATATCGTATTGGCGCATCAGCGCCTCGTTCAGCTCTTGACTGAACGGGCCCTGCATAGCGAGGATATTGCGGTGCGGGACGCCGAGCGCTTCGCAGGCGCGCAGGCTCTCATGGCTCGGCAGGACGCGGGGATACAGCCGCTCCGGCGGGAGGGCCGCGTAATTGCCGAGCTCCTTTGCGCCGGTCGTCAGCAGGACGTTGCCCTCCGTCCGGGCAAGGTATGCGGCCGCCTGTGCCGCGCTGCTCACGACCACGGCGCCCTCGTCCAGACTGCTCTCTACGCGCAGCAGGCGGCGATAGTCACAGCTGGCCTGCTCGCAGGCCTTCCGGATGGACGCCGTCACGTGCGTCGCGTAGGGATGCGTCGCGTCGACGCAGAGCGCGGCTCCCTGCAGCAGCTCCTGCTTCTCCTCCGCTGTGAGCGGGCCGATATGCGTGCGAATGCCTGGCACGCTCCCCTGCTCCTCACTGCCGTATTCCGTCGCCACGGAGACGATGATCTCCGCGCCGCGCCCCGCCAGGAGCCGGGAGAGCTCGCGGCCTTCCGTGGTGCCGCTGAAAATGACGATCCTCATCACGCGTAACCTCTCGGGGTAAGCATCCTGTCACCGGCGCGGCGTGTCTGCGTCGAGCCGACAAATACCGTCGTGAACATGTCCGCCTGCGCGTCGCGCAGCTCCCGCAGCGTCAACACCTGCCAGCGCTCGCCCTTGCGGCCGATGCTGCACGCGAGGCCGCACACGGTCTCCCCGCTCAGCTGCTCAAGCAAAACGTCGCACGCGCGCCGCAGGTGCTCCGGGCGGTGCCGGGAAGCGGGATTGTACAGGCAGATGACGAAATCGCCCTGCGCGGCGCGGCGCAGGCGCTGCTCGATGCGCTCCCATGGCGTGAGCAGGTCTGATAGTGAGATCACACAGAAATCGTGCCCCAAAGGAGCGCCCAGGAGCGCCGCGCCGGTCAGCGCCGCCGTCAGCCCCGGAATGATCTCGATCTCCGCCCCGGGGTACTCCGTTGCAAGCTCCAGCACGGGGCTCGCCATGCCGTAGACGCCTGCGTCTCCGCTGCAGACGAGCGCGACTGTGCGTCCTGCCTCCGCCTGCTCGAGCGCCCAGCGACAGCGGTCCAGCTCTCCCCGCATCCCCGTCGCATGACAGGCTTTCCCGGGAAACAGCGGGCGCAGCAGATCCACATACACTGTATAGCCGCACAGCACCTGCGCGTCCTCGATCGCCGCACGCGCCTGTGCGGTCAGACTTTTCTCATCGCCCGGGCCCATGCCCACGACGTACAGCTTCGCCACGCTCACCAGCTCCAATCCAACTGCGGCGTGCGCAGCGCCACCGCGAAGGTGACGCCGTCCGCCGCGTATTTTTTTCGAACAACTCGCCGCCCGCGAGAACGGCCGCCCGCTCGCAGACGTTGTCGACGCCGACCGTGGATGCGACGAAGGCGGATGCGGAAAACGCTCCCTTGACTGCCGCGAGCGCGTCGGCCGTATAGAACGTCACGGGCCATCCGTGCCGTTCGCAGAAGGTCAGGAGTCCGGTCTCGTCCCTCTTGCGGTCGATGGACGCCGCAGCGGCGATCGCCTTCGGCACGATCCGCCGCTCTGCGCAAAAACGCCGGAACACCGTTTCCAGTTCCTCGCCGCTCGTACCGCGTCTGCAGCCTATCCCCAGCGTGAGGATCCGCGGTACGAGCTGCAGGGCCTCGCCGCCGAGCGGACGTACGTCCACCGCGACGTCTCCGTGCGCGGACAGGCATACTTGAGCAGGCGCCGCCCCGCCGATCGGCCACGGACACGTGACGCGGATACTTTCGCCTCTGAGGATCGCGGACGAGACTGTCTTGATGCGCTCCGGCTGCAGCACGGCCATGTCCTGCCTCACCGCCCAGAGGTCCACGGCAAAGGCGCCGTTCAGATCCGTCGCCGTGGTGATCACGGCGGTACCGCCCGTGACGTCTGCAACGCGCCGCGCAAGAGCGTTCGCCCCGCCCAGGTGACCGGACAGCAGCGGGATCACAAAGCGGCCCAGCTCGTCTACACAGAGGACGGCGGGATCCTCCGCTTTGCTCTTCACGTACGGTGCGATGGCCCGTACCGCGATCCCCGCGGCGCCGACGAAGAGCAGCGCGTCGCCGGATACGAAAGCATCGCGCGTCCACGCCTCCAGAGAAAAGGCACGGTCCCCGTGTGCTTCGGTATGCGCGCCGCCCAGGGCTGCGCATATTCTTTCCGCCAGGCGCGCTCCGCGCTCCGTAAAGGAGACGGCTGTGATCCTCTCACGCATTCTCCTGCCCCGCTTCCCATTCCCGCAGGAGCCGTGAGGCGCCTGCCGTCAGTCCCAGAAGACCGTATTCGTTGGAGAACAAGATCGCGCCGACCGGCAGCGTGCACGCGCCGCGCCTGTCAAGCTGGCTCTGGATCGCCTGCAGCAGGCTCGCCAGGACCGGCTCCCGCAGTCCGGCCGTCTCCAGCACGGCGAGGCAGCCGTCCGTCGTGACCTGACGCATGAGCGCGGCACAGACCTCCTGCGGTGCGCCGCACAGCGCCGCGTGCGCACACAGCAGCTCCATACGGCAGTCCGCCGTATGGGAATGCGTATTCATGATGCCGCCGGCGAGCTTGACAAGCTTGCCGATATGCCCGACCAGGATAACGCCCGCAAAACCTTCCATCACCGCAAGGTCGATCGCGTCTCCCACGTAGTTGGAGATCTTCACCCGCGGCAGCGCCGAAAGGGCCGGAAAGCGTTCCGTCACGAAATCCATCCCGTAATTGCCGGGGACGAGCAGCAGCCGATCGCCTGCAAGGCGAGCCTGACGCATCTCGACCGCGATCGTATCCACGATGGCCTGCTCACTCATTGGCTCAACGATGCCGGACGTGCCGAGCACCGAAAGGCCGCCCTCGATACCGAGCGCGGGATTGAAGGTCTTTCGCGCGCGTTCCTCTCCCCCGGGGATGGAGACCACGATGCGCAAACCGCCCGCGTAAGCGTACTCCGCGCAGACGTTTTCCGCTGCCGCGGCGATCATCCGTCGCGGTACGCTGTTGATAGCGGCGGCGCCGATAGGCTGATCGAGTCCCGCCCTGGTGACGCGGCCGACGCCCTCGCCGCCGTCGATCTCCAAACCGCGCGCCGTTTGGCTGACCGCCGCGTATACCAGCATCCCGTCGGTCACGTCCGGGTCGTCACCCGCGTCTTTTCGCACCGCGCAGACGGCTGTGCCGTCCTCCACGCGGCAAAGCTCAGGGGCGACCTCGACGGCGA
>JAFUUR010000280.1 GCA_017477695.1 Oscillospiraceae bacterium
CTGCGGGCAGGGCGAGCACACCGTCCGTGTGGAGATGGATCCCATCCATCTGAGCTCCGGTCAGTACACGGCGGATCTCGTCGCGTATCTGCACGATGAAAAGGGCAAAGAGGATATCCTCGACGGTGTCTATCCCGGCGTCATCTTTCAGATCAGCGACCCGATCGACGCTGAGAATTATCTGGACTGGCACCATCAGTACTGGGGTGCCGTGCGCCTGCATGATCTGGAGGTGCGTGAAGAATGACCGCTCCTGTCATGACCGCGGCCGATCTTACCGAGCTGCACGAGCTGCTCGACGGCGTCCTGCGCGCCGTGTGCGGGATCTGCGACCGGCACGGCCTGCGCTATACGCTCTACTGCGGCACCCTGCTCGGGAGCATCCGCCACGGCGGCTTCATCCCCTGGGACGACGATATGGATCTTGCCATGCCGCTCAGGGATTACCGCCGCTTTCTCGAAATCGCGCCGGGCGAGCTGCCGGACGTCTATGAGCTGCAGCACCTCGGCAACACGGATGAGTACTTTCGGCTCTGGGCCCGCGTCTGCATCAACGGCACCACGGCCATGGAACGCAAATACGCAAACGTCGACATCCACCACGGCGTTTTTCTGGATATCTATCCCTTCATCGGCGCCGCGCCGACCGCGCTTGGTCTTCGCCTGCAGACGGCGGAGCTGAAGGCTGTGCATACGCTGCGCGGGCTTGAGCACTGGCGGCAGGATAAGCGCAAAGGTATCATCGTCCTGCGCACGCTCCTGGGTCTGATCCCCTTCCGGATCAGGCGTCGCCTCGCCGATCGCCTGCTGCGCCGCGCGATGCGCGATCCGGATCGCTGCGCGCGCGTCTGTACGCTCGACGCCGCGCCCTTCGAGGCAAAGTTTGACTGGGCGGACTGGCAGGACTTCACGCTCGGCAGCTTTGACGGCGAGCAGTACGCCATCCCCGTGCACTACGACAAGCTGCTGCGGCGCATGTACGGAGACTATATGACGCTCCCGCCGCCGGAGCAGCGCTATACCCATTTCGGCAACGCAGAGCAGATCGTATTCGATCTGCACCGGGATTACCGCGAATACCGCGCCAGGATTTTGGCAGGAGAAACGATATGAAAAAAGTGATCACATACGGCGTGTTCGATATGTTCCACGAGGGGCACAGGCGCCTGCTGGAGCGTGCGAAGGCTTTGGGTGATTATCTGATCGTCGGCGTCGCAACGGATCAGTACGCCTATCACCGCGGGAAATACTGCGTGGTGGATCCTGTCGAGACACGCCTGCAGAACGTGCGCAGCTGTCCGTACGTAGACGCCGTCATCCTGGAGGACAGGGACGGACAGAAGGTCGAGGACGTTGCAAAATACGGGATCGACACCTTCGCCATCGGCGACGATTGGTACGGCAAGTTCGACTTTCTCCGCTCCGCCTGCGAGGTCGTGTACCTGCCGCGCACGCCGGGCATCTCTTCCTCTCTCCTGCGGGAAGGCAGATACCCGGAGCTGCGCATGGGCATGATCGGCTGCGGCCGGATCGCGGACCGCTTTATGCACGAGCTTGGCTACCTGCGGGAGATCCAGATGGTCTCGCTCTATCACCCCTCCCCGGACAGCTCCGAGTCCGTCCGCCGCTTTCTCTCGCGCTACACCTACGTCGCCAAGGCCAGGACGCTCGAAAAGCTCTTCGATCAGGTCGACGCGGTCTACGTCGCTTCCCCGCATGGAAGCCACTACGGCTACGTCAAGGCCGCCCTCGAGGCCGGAAAACACGTGCTGTGTGAGAAGCCTCTCTGCCTCTCCGCGCGCCAGGCGGAGGAGCTCTTTGCCCTCGCTGAGCAAAGCGGCTGCGTTTTGATGGAAGCGATCAAGACCGCGTATTGTCCCGGCTTTCTGAACTTGATCTCCCTGGCGAAAAGCGGCGTTATCGGCGATATCTGCGACGTGGAGAGCTGTTTCACGCGCCTCACGCCCAAAAACCGACGCGAATGGGACGATCCGGACTGTGCGGGCAGCCTCGTCGAATTCGGCAGCTACACGCTGCTGCCCATCCTCAAGCTCTACGGTACGGAGGACCTGCGCTGGTCCTTCCAGTCCGTGACCGACCCCTCCGGCGTGGACAGCTACACCAAGGTCCTGCTTGAGAGCGGCGGCCGCCTCGCCTCGGCAAAGTGCGGCCTCGGCGTCAAATCCATGGGCGAGCTGCTGATCTGCGGCACGCGGGGCTTTATCCACGTGGACGCCCCCTGGTGGAAGACGACGACCTTCAGCATCCACCGCGAAGATCCCGCGGACGTGCAGCACTTCGCCTATGAATTCCTCGGCGACGGTCTGCGCTATGAGATCGGAGATTTTCTGTATCGCGTACGCGGCTACGCGGGGCGCGATCATAAGCTCTTGCCGTCTGAGTCGATCAAGGCCGCCGAGATCATGGAGGACTTTTTGCGGAGGCGCGCCCGTGACCGCTGACACGCCGCTCGCCTTCGGGCTCGAGCTGGATACGGGCTTCGACGAAGAGAGCGGGCTCCTGTGCGCCTGCGCAGGCTCCTGCATAAACTTCGAGCCCCTCCCTGTCTCCGCGGGCGACCGCGTTGCCCTGCGCGAGCAGGGGGCCTCATGGCGGATCGCTTTTTATTCCGCCGCGCCCGACCCGGCGCTTCTCTATACGTACAGTTATCAGCCGGAGGCCAACTGGGCGCGTTATCTGCCGGAGAAGAGCCTCCCGGACTGGACGGATGGCGCGTATACCGTCCCCGCGGACGGCTTCCTGCGCATCCAACTGCGTAGCTCGCACGCCGTGCAGCTCGCCGGCGCCTTGCGCTGCGAGCCTGCGGAGCCCGGTCGTGTGACGGACGCCGCCTGGATCGAAGCCGAGGCGGATCGCGTCGCCGCGCGCGTGAAGGCGCTTCGCCGTGGGGACGACGCCGTCTTCCTGCTGCTTGCCGATACGCACTACGCGGTCGGCTCAAACTGGCCGGATACGCTGCGCTCCCTCAGAGCCGTTCGGGATCGGATCCTGCCCGATGGTGTGATCCACCTGGGCGATCTGACCGACGGGATGCTGCCGGAGCTCTGGACGCGCCGATATACCGACCGCGTACTGGATGGGCTGCGCTCCCTCGGCGGCAGCTTTGACGCCTGTCTCGGCAACCATGACATGAATTATTTCCGGGGAAACGAACCCATGTCCAAGGCCGCGTGCGCAGCCTGGATCCTGGGGCGCAGACAGCCCTGGTATTATCGCGATCTTCCCCGCCAGCGCATCCGTATGCTGTTTCTGGATTCCTTCGAGCCGATGCGCGAAGAGCGTTACGGCTTTTCCGGGCGCGAGCTGTTCTGGCTGCGCCGCACGCTTGCCGCCACGCCCCCGTCCTATCGCGTGCTCCTTTTCTCGCACGTGCCGCCTCTGGCCCGCCTGCACGTATGGAGCGACACGATCCTGCGGGAAGAAGCCGTCCTGCGCTGCTTGACGCGCTTTCACAAAAGACGCGGAGGCGCGGTCCTCGGCTGGGTGCACGGTCATAACCACACGGACCAGCTCTTTACGGAGGCGGCCTTTCCCATCGTCTCCATCGGCTGCAGCAAGCTGGAATCCTTCCCCGAATACAAACCGGCCTGCAGCACGACGCAGCGCCGCAGGGCCGGAGACGCGACGCAGGAGCTGTGGGATGTGCTGATCCTGCACGCTGCGAGCGCGGACTTTGATCTCGTCCGCTACGGCGCGGGCGCCGACCGCTGCATCGCGCCGATCAATACCGATTAAAGGATGACCAATATGATCCAACTGGATCAGCAGACGCTCCGCAGGCTGCAGTTCGTCGAGCTGGAGCTGCTGGTGGAGCTCGACCGCATTGCGAAAAAACATGACATCCCATACCGGATCATCGCCGGTACGATGCTCGGCGCCGTCCGGCACGGCGGCTTCATCCCCTGGGACGACGACGCGGACGTTGCGATGCTGCGCGAGGACTACGAGCGCTTTCGCGAGGCGTGTGCGGCAGAGCTGGACCCCGAGCGCTTCTATTTTCAGGATCACGTTACGACCCCCGGCTACCGCTGGGGCTACGGCAAGCTGCGGCGCAGGGACAGCGTATTCCTGCGTGAGCACCAGGAGCACATGCCGTACGAGCAGGGCGTTTTTATAGACGTCTTCCCGCTCGACGCGGTGCCGGACTCCCGCGCCCTGCGCACGGTGGAAAACTTCGAGTGCTTCCTCGTGCGTAAGCTGCTCTGGTCGCGCGTCGGCAAGCGTGCCGACAGAAGCGCCGGGATGCGCGCCCTGTACGCGCTGCTCGATAAGGTCCCCGAAAGGGCCGTCTTTTCCTGGTATGACCGGCTGGTCGAGCGCTCGCGCCGCCGGGAGAGCGGCTGGGTGCGGATCCTGACCTTCCCCACGCCCAACCGTGAATACGGCTACCGGCGTGAATGGTACGCGGACGGCGAACCCATCTTATTCGAGGGGCACACCTTCAGCGGCGTGTCGAACGCGGACGCGTATCTGCATTTTAAATTTGGCGACTACTGGACGCCGCCTCCGCCGGAAGCGCGCAAAACGCATCCGGTCTCCGAGATCCGGCTCCCTTGAACCCTTTGGAGGAAAGCGCATTGGAAACTGAGAAGCTGCTCTCACAAATCGAACAGCGCGGCACGGTCCTCTTCGGTGCGGGCTACGTGGCCGAGACCTTTTTCCGTGCGCTCTCCGAAAAAGGCCTGCGAGACCGTGTGCGCGGATGCATTGTGACCAAAAAGCACGCAGACCGCTTTCACGGCCTGCCCGTATACGAGCTTGCGGATTACGCCGCAGCGCCTGCGCAGGCCGGGGCCGTGATCTGCATCGCCGTTCACGGTTCCGTCTGTGACGAAGCGGAACGCTCGCTGCGCGAGGCCGGCCTGCGGGACATGGTCTGGATCTATCCGAACGCGCTCGAGCTCGGTTGGGGCGCGCCGCTGCGCGACGCGGTATGGATTCCCGTGGAGGATCTGCTCCGCCGCCAGGATCCGGCGGAAGGCTGGATCCCCGTCCGATACGCGGCGCTGGCCGAGGCCGCGGCCGGCAAGGATGACGGCGCCGGCTCCTCACTATACCGAAAAGCCATCGGCCTCTTCAGCGGCAAAGCGACCGTGGAAAAGCGTCTCTCCGCCACCAGAGCCATGCTTGACTCCATGCGCGCCGCCGGGTACGACCCGACAAAGCCGATCCTGATCGATACGCGCTGCCGCATCATCGATGGGATGCACCGCCTCTCCGCGGCGAAGCTCCTGGGGATCTCCTCGGTGCCGTGCCGGATCGTGGAGGCCTCCGAGCGGTTTACCGAATACTTCTCCGAGGATAACCGCTTCACGCCCGCGGCGCAGCAGCGCGCAGCTCTGACCGAGGCGGAGGCCCGCCTTCTGCGTGAAACCCGGAACGCGCTGCTCCCGTCTGCGCGGGAACCGGCTCCGCGCATCTCGATCATCCTCCCCGTCTACACGGTCGAGGATTATATCGACGTCTGCATAAAAAGCCTCGTCGGGCAAACGATGCGGGAGTTTGAGATCCTTGCGATCAACGACGGCTCGCTCGACGGCTCGCTCGAAAAATGCCTTGCCTGGCGGGAACGCGATCCTCGCGTCTTCGTCTTCGATACGGAAAACGCAGGCGTCGCGGCCGCGCGCAACCTCGGTCTCAAAATGGCGCGGGGCGAATACGTCGCCTTCGTGGATCCGGACGACTGGGTCGAGGACACGTATCTCGAGAAGCTCTACACCGCGGCAAAAGCGCAGGACGCCGATTTTGCCGAGTGTGACCTCTGGCGTTACGACAACCGCAGCGGGCAGAAGATCTACCGCTGCTGCTACGGGCGCATGGGCCGGGCCTATACGCTGCGCGAGCACATGAAGTACGGCCCGACGGCGACCTATAAATCCATCTCTCGCAAAAGCGTCTGGGAACGAAATAGTCTGTTGCAGCCGAGCTGCTCCTTCGAATCCCCTGCGGTCTATTCGCTGCTGCTGGCGTTGAGCGAGCGCGTCGTCTCCGTGCGGGAGCCGCTCTATTACTACAGGCGCTTTCGTGAAAACTCGCTGATCGAAAACGGCTATGCCGCAAAGGACGGCACGCCCAACAACACCCTTGCCATCGACGCCATGCGTTTTCTGATGGACGGCTTTCGCCGCACGGGACTGTGTGAACGCTACGCTGAGACGCTGGAGGGCGTCGTCAAATATCGCCTCAGCGATATCCTGGCCATGCAGTATCACCGCAAGGCCCCGGCCGATTACGCCCAGCTCGTGCGCAATTACCGGGCCTTTCTGACGGAGACCTTTCCCGCCGGGCAGAACGCCCCGTACCTCACCTGGGGCGGCTATAATCTCAACCGCATCCTCACGCACATGGCCTGGCTGCACGATCCGAATTGCCGCTTCAATTTTTCGAGCATGATCGCTGCCGCGCAGGATGCGCCCGTACCCTATACGGCCGCGCACAAAAACCGCTATCGCAAGCTGATGCTGCAGCGTGAGCTGGACCGCGCCGCGTGCGCCGTTCTGTGCGCTTCCGACGCAGAATATGTGTTCCTCGACCTCATCGAAGAGCGCTTTGATATCCTGGAGCTTTGCGGCGCTTACTTTACCATGAGTGACGCTTTCATGGGCGGCTGCTTTACGGATGACAGCGGCGCGGTGCGCAGCGCGCGGGAGCTTGTGGACGCCGGGCGCGTGATCAAGCGCGACAGTGAAGCCTGCGGCGCTCTCTGGCGCGGCTCTTGTGCTGCCCTGGTCACGCGGCTGAAAGCGCAGCGTCCCGGTCTGCGGTTCGTTGTCGTTGAGAATTATCTCAGCGAGACGGTGGGCGATCTGAACGAGCGCCGGCCCTATGACGACTTGGCGCGGATCCGCCGCACGAACGCGATCCTGCGCGGCTATTACGACTATCTGAAAACGCTCCTGCCGGAGGCGCTCGTCTTCTCTCCGGCGGCTGATGATCTGTATTTCACGGACGAACGCTACGAATACGGCGATGGTGAA
>JAFUUR010000031.1 GCA_017477695.1 Oscillospiraceae bacterium
CGCCTGAAGCAGCCGCTCGTGCTGGGCTATATCCTGGCCGGCTTTCTCGTGGGGCCGTATATGCGCTATTTCTTCACGGTGGCCGATGCGAGCTCCATCGAGACCTGGAGTGAGATCGGCATCATCGTGCTGATGTTCGGTCTGGGGCTGGAGTTCAATCTCCACAAGCTTGCGAGCGTCGGCGGCACGGCGATCGTGACCGCGCTGACCGAGGTGACGGGCATGCTGCTCATCGGCTATCTCGTCGGCCAGGCGCTCGGCTGGGGCATGATGGACAGCATCTTCCTCGGCGGCATGCTCTCCATGAGCTCGACCACTATCATCATCAAGGCCTTCGATGAGCTCGGCGTCCGCCAGGAGAATTTCGCGCAGCTTGTCTTCGGCACGCTCGTGATCGAGGACATCGCCGGGATCTTTATGATGATCATCCTGTCAACGGTCTCCATCAGCCAGAGCATTTCGGGCCTCGCGCTGGCCCTGCAGCTCGGCGAACTGGTGCTTTACCTGGCCGTTTGGCTGATCCTCGGCATCTACATCCTCCCCTCCCTGCTGCGCAGGACGGCGGAGTTCATGAACGACGAGATGCTGCTCCTGGTCTCCCTCGGCATCTGCTTCGGCATGGTGCTGCTGGCGGAGGCGCTCGGCTTCTCCTCAGCGCTCGGCGCTTTTCTGGCGGGCTCCCTGCTCGCGGGCACGATCCACGCGGAGCGGGTGGAGCATCTCACGAGCGGCATCAAGGATCTCTTCGGGTCTGTGTTCTTCCTCTCCGTCGGCATGATGATCGACCCGGCTATGCTGCTGCGCTACGCGCTGCCGATCCTGATCATCGCCGTCGTCACGGTCATCGGCAAGCTCACGATCTCGTCCCTCGGCGTCCTGCTTTCGGGTCAGTCGCTCAAAAACGCGATCCACTGCGGCTGCTCGCTGGCGCAGATCGGAGAATTCGCGTTCATCATCGCGTCACTCGGCATGTCACTCGGCGTGATCGCGGACTACGTTTATCCCATCATCGTGGCGGTCTCCGTCGTTACGACGCTGACTACGCCCAATTTTATCAAGAATGCGGATCGCATCTACGGCGGCGTGCGCAAAATACTGCCGACGCGCCTGGCCGACAAGCTGGAGCGCTACACGCGCGACGAGACCGAAAAAACACCGGACGGTGACTGGGCGGCCTTTCTCCGCCGCTACGTCAGACGCACGGCGCTCTACGGGGTGCTGATGGCGGGCGCGTCGCTGATCGGCCAGTTCGTTCTCTATCCCCTCCTGGCGGAGACGCCGCTCGCCGGCAGGCCAGCGCGGCTGCTCTGCGCCGCCTTCTGCATCGTAGGCGTCGCGCTTTTCATCCGTCCCATGCTGGATCTGCACTCCGCGGAATACACCACGCTTTGGGTCAAGGACCGCCGCTACCGCCTGCCTCTTATGACCATGACGGCGCTGCGCTTCATCCTCATCGTGCTGCTGGCCTTTTTCCCGCTGCAGGCCCTGCTCGGCGTGGGCGGCGGCTGGCTGCTGCCCGCCGTGGCCGCGGCCATCTTCCTCATCTACAAGAGCGGCTGGATGTCCTCCGCGTACATCTCCGCCGAGGCACGCTTTATCGCCAATTTCAACGAGCGCAGTCTCCAGCGCAGCGAGGACGACGGCACCGAGTGGCTGGATGAGAAGCTGTTTATCGAGGCCCTGTCCTGCCCGGAGACGCTGGCGGGGAAAACGCTCCGGCAGCTCGAGTGGGGGCGGCAGTTCAGCGTCAACGTCATCAAGGTCACGCGCGGACGGCGGCAATACCACATGCCCTCCGGCGATCTCGAGCTGCGCGCGGGCGATCAACTGCTCCTGCTCGGCCGCTCCGAGAGCCTGCGCTCCCTGCGCATGGGACTGCGCCTGCCGGAGGCTCAGCAACTGCCGACTCTGCGCGCGTTCATCGAGACGCAGGGCGGTGAGATGAACGACGTGTACGCTTTCGCCATCCCCGTAGAAAAGGACTCCGCCCTGCGCGGGCGCAGCATCCGCGACAGCGGCCTGCGCGAACGCTACGACTGTATGATCCTCGGCGTGCAGCGGGAGCGTCTCCCGATCCTCCAGCCTGACATCAACATGACGATGCAGTCCGGCGACGTGGTGTGGGTGCTCGGCACTCACCGCATGGCTGAGAAGCTCCTCGCAGGCGCGCTCGCCGAATAGCCGCCTTCTTCCCATGCACGGCAAGAGGCCATCGCTTCCGATCGGAAGCGATGGCCTCTTGCTTTGCTTGAGTCAGTTTACATGATGATGCATTTCTTGGGGCAGGCGCCGGCACAGGTGCCGCAACCCACGCACAGATCCTCGTCCAGCTTCCAGGTCTTCGCCGCGCGGTCGACCTCGAGCGCGCCCACCGGGCACTTCTTGGCACAGATCGTGCAGTAAACGCACTTGGAGGCATCCTGGACGGGTTTGCCGTCGTCGCGGGGCTGGACCGCCGGTGCGGCCTGCTCGGCCGGAGCTTCCGGCTTTGCCTCGCCCGCAGGCTTCTCCGCATCGGGAGCGGGCGCCGGAGCGGGCTTCGGGGGCGCCGGCTTTTTGGCGGGCGGCTTGCGGAAATGCGTGCCCACGACCAGCAGATCCTCTTCCTTGGTCGCGATCATGTGGTAATCGCCGCTGAATTCGATCGCGCCGTGACAGAAGTCCATGCAGGTGGCACAGAAGGTGCAGGAGCCGAGATTGAAGGTACGGGTGACCTTGTCGCCCTCCTCCGTCTTTTCGACGACGGTGGTAATGGCGTTGCCGGAGCAGACCCTCTCACACATCCCGCAATTGATGCATTATTCCGGATGGTAGACGATGCGGCCGCGGTAATTGGGCGCCGCCTCGCTGGGCACGGCGGGGTACATGGCCGTGCTGGGCTTCGAGAAAAGTTGGGATATGGCCTCTCTCGCAAACGGGAAATCCATTACTTCATCTCCCTCCTTTTTTGCTGCAGGATCTGGGTGGCCAGCGCCAGACCGTCGATCACTGCCTCGGGCTTGGGCGCGCAGCCGGCCACGTCCACGTCCACGTGCACGTACTTGGACAGCGGGCCCGCGATGGAATAGCTGCCGCGGAAGACGTTGCCGGACTGGGGGCAGGAGCCCATGGTGACGATGCACCGCGGCTCGGGCACCTGGGAGATCGCGCGCAGGACGCGGGGCAGGGACTGCGCGGTGACAGGCCCGGTGACGACGACGATATCCGCGTGGCGGGGGCTGCCCGCCAGCTTGAAGCCCAGACGCTCGGCGTCGTAGCGGGGCGTCAGCACGCTCACGAGCTCGATGTCGCAGCCGTTGCAGGAGCCGGCGTTGATGTGGAACAGCCACGGGGACTTGCCGGTGCTTTCTTCGATCAGTTTCTTAAACATACGCACCCTCCTTAGAGACCGTACCAGGCCAGGACCAGGCTGATCAGCGCGACGCCGGTCACCACGGTCCAGTAGTACTTGAAGATCTGCTCGATCCGCAGTCTGGCGGTGACGGCATGTACGAAAGAGATGCACACGATGGTGAGCACGACGCACAGCAGGAACAGCACCACGATACCGATCAGCATGCCGATCGCGCCGGCCGCGCCGCCGGTCAGGCCCCAGCTCAGCAGCAGCCTGTCGATGCCGCCGCCGATGCCGCCGAAGAACAGCGCAACGAAGAGACTGGTCATCGTAAGCATTTTGACCGCATGGCTCAGCTTATATACGCCGAGGGGCGCGCCGCTGTACTCCGCCAGCAGGCCCTCGCAGATCTCCGTCTCGGCCTCGGCCGCGTCGAAGGGATGGCTGCCGGTCTCGCCGGGGATGATCATCAGCATGGCGATCGCCGCGGCGATCATGCTCGGCGTGCCGATGAGGCTGCCGTGCTGTGCCTGCCAGGCGACGATCTGCGTCAGCGAGAAGCACAGGCCGGTGCCCAAGGCGCTGCCGACGGTCTTGGCCACCGCCAACAGGACCAGCACCAGGGGCAGCTCCACGGAGATGATGGTGACCATCTCACGGCTCAGACCGACGCCCGCGTAGGGCGAGCCGGAGGCCGCGCCGCCGAAGATCACCGACAGAGCCGGGATCAGCAGCAGATAGAGGATCACGATGATATCCGCCACGCCCGAGAAGGCGCTGAAATTAAACACGGGGATAAAGAGCTGGATCACGACCAGCGCCGCGAGCCCCACCAGCGGGGCCAGGAGGAACGCCGTCCTCGAAGCGGCGGCGGGCACGATCGTCTCCTTGCCGCAGAGCTTGAAGAAATCATAGAACGGCTGCAGCACGGGAGGCCCCACGCGCTTCTGCATTCTGGCCACGATCTTGCGATCGATGCCGCACAACAGCATCCCGGACAGGAAGCAGAACAGGAAGCCGGGGAACACCAGAATGTACAACAGATACTTGACTGCATCCAGGATAATACTCATGCTTCCCACCTCCTTACAATACGATCATGGCATAGAGCAGGGCCAGGGCCAGAGCCACGACCGCCCACAGGGCATAGTCGTTGACCACGCCGCTGTGCAGCTCATGCATGAAGCCGAAATAGTGTCTCCAGTTGTGCTTGAAGCCCCAGAACAGATCCTCGCCGCCGACCTGGGAGTAGACACTCTGCTCGCCGCCGAAGAACAGATCGTACTTGCCTTCGACTGCGGCGCCCTGATTTTCGCTCACGCGGTCGTACTTGCTGCTCAGCGCAACGATGCAGATCGCCAGCAGCGCGATCATCAGGATGCACAGCCAGGAGACGGGGCTCCAGCAACCGGTCTCCGCAAAGGTCACGGGAACCGCCGCCGGGGCGTTCGCGCCCATCACGCTCTCCGCGTAGCCGCTGCCCATCATGGCGTTTATGTAGCTGCCGACGTTGAAGACCGCTCTGGCCGCGGGCTCCGTCAGATAAGTGGTGACGAGGCCCGGGAAGAGGCCGGTCACGACACAGAGCAGGGCCAGGATCCCCATCGCCAGACGCATGCCGAAGGGCACTTCCTTCACGTTCTCATACTCCTTCGGCAGCTGCCCGAAGAAGACCGACTGGCTGACCTTGACGAAGGAGGCCAGCGTGAGCGTGGAGGTCACGAGCGCGATGATGGTCACCAGCAGGAAGCCGATGTTGCCGCTCTCGACTGCCTTCATGTACGTGGCCTGGTAGATCATCCACTTGGAGGCGAAGCCGTTGAACGGCGGGACACCGCTGATAGAGAAGGCGCCGATCAGAAACAGCACGGTGGTATGGGGCATTTTCCTGGAA
>JAFUUR010000281.1 GCA_017477695.1 Oscillospiraceae bacterium
CTGCTCCCGCAGGCCGAACAGCGCCCCCGCCCGGTTGTAGACATAGGCCGGGCGCAGGCTCTCGCCGTCCGCGCCGCTGCGCGCGTAGCACAGGTCGAGACTATCCGACGGCAGGCTCAGGCAGTTGTAGATGAGCGCGAATTCCCGCCACAGCTCGCTCTCCCCGCCGCCGAGGTCGATCTCCAGCGCCAGCAGCCGCTCCCGCTCCTCGTCCGAGAAGACGCCCGCGGCCTCCTGGGTCTGGGGCAGGCGCTCGTCGCTGCAGCCGAGCACGATCAGATGCCGGATGCTCCGGCGGCGCATGCGGTCGAAATCGCCCGCGGAGACCCGGTCCAGCGACACGGGGATGAGCCCTACGTCGTACTGGGACAGCATCAGCGTGAAGAGCCTGCCGAAGCCGCTGCGATCCATCTCCGCATCGCCGAGGATGGCCGCGCTCTGCTCAAGCGCCGAGACGCACAGCTCCCAGAGCTGGCGGTATTCGCCCGCCAGCGCCGCCTGGCCGTTCTCCTCCAGGAGCGCGGCGCGCGCGGCGAGCTGCCCGGGCAGATCCAGCCGGCGGAAGAGCTCCGCCAGAGCGGCGGCCTGCCCTTCGGCCGTCCCGGCCTCGGCGCTCTGCCGCTGGAAGGCCAGCAGGGGCGCGGCGAGGGTGCGCCGCAGGGCGTTGATGCGCCGCAGCCGCTCCTCGGCGGCCTCGTCGTACTTCGCGCCGTAGCCCGCCGGGTGCTGGCGCCAGTCCTCCTTGCGCTCCCAGGCGCTCCCGCGCAGGGACCATTTGAAAATATAATCGGCCAGCTCGTCGCATTCCTCCGGCTCGAGACCCGCGAGCCCCGTGCGCATGTAGCTGATCACGTCGTCCGCTTCCCAGCCGCCGTCGCAGATCTCGTAGCAGAGCGAGATGAGCGCGGGCAGGGGCCTGGACAGCAGCTCGCTGCGCCGCGCGGTGAACAGCGGCACCCCGTAGTGGCGGAACACGCTCTCGAGCGTGCCGCGGTAATCCTCGAAGCCGCGCACCGCCACGGCGATATCCCGCCAGCGGCAGCCCTCCTCGCGCACCAGCTCCAGCGCGCGGGCGGCCGCGAACTCGCACTCGGCCGTCACGTTCTCGGCGGCGTGCAGACGGATGGGGCTGCCGTCGCCCTCGAAGCGGTCGGCGGTGTAGCGGAAAAGCTTATCGGCGAAAAAGCGCAGCGCCTCAGCCTTGCCGTCGCCCTCCAAGCGCTCGACGCGCGTCTCCTCGCCGAGCTCGCGCGCCTGCCCCAGCAGGCGGCGCGCCGCTACGCGGGAGAGGGCGTAGATCTCGTCGCTGCTCTCGAGCCCGTCCAGCGTGAGGCACACGGTGAGCTGCACGCCGCGGCGCAGCATCGCCTCGAGCACGGCCCGCTCCTGCGCGGTGAAATCGATGAAGCCGTCCACGTAGACCTGCGTCTGCGGCCCCATGCCGCTCTCGCCGATCTGCCCGGCGAGGACGGTGAGCCGGTCCGCCGGGTCCGCGTGCCCGCGGGCCACGACGGCGTCGTACGCGGCGCTGACGAGGGCCAGATCCTGCAGCTTGTCGCCCAGGGCGCCGCCGCAGGCCTCCGCCGCGCGCGCGAGCGTCTCCGGGCCGACGCAGGCGGTCTTCAGCTCGTCAAGCGCGCGCAGGAGCATGGCCTGCAGCTCCGCCTTGTACCGGGCCGCCCCGTAGATCTTCAGCCGGGAACCGACCTCGCCCAGAGCCAGCGCCATGCACAGCAGCCGCCCGCCCTTGTCCAGATAGTCGGCCGCGCCGCCGCCCTGCTGCGCCATGACGCGCCGCGCCAGCCCCGTGAAGCTGAACACCTCTGCGTAAAGGGAGAGGCTGTCCCCGCAGCGGCGGCAGAGCTCGCGCTCCGCCTCGTGGCTGTATTGCTCCGGCACCAGCAGCATCACGCCGCCCCGGCGCTGCTCCACGGCCCGGCGGATCTCCTCCATCACGGCGGCCGTTTTGCCCGCGCCGGCCTTGCCGACGATCAGACGCAGCATGGTCATCCCTCCTCGTCGCTCCGTCGCTTTTTTCTCTTATAATATTTTACCAAATCTCCCCTGCGGGTGCAAGCCGCGGGGAGCAATCTGCCCGAAATTACCGGGCGCTATTGATTTCCGCCCCCGGTTCGTGCTAAAGTATGGTCATTCAAGAACGGGGGTATTCGTATGAAATTCTCATCAAAAATGGAACGATGCGGCCTTTCTCCCATGCGGAAGTTCAACGGCGAAGCCGCCAAGGCCGTTGAGGCCGGCAAGAAGATCTACCACCTGAACATCGGTCAGCCCGATATCCGTACGCCCGCCGCGTTTTACGACGCGCTCAAGGCCTTCGACCAGCCCGTGCTGGCCTACGCGCCCTCCGGCGGCGTGCCCGAGCTGCTGGACGCGGTGCGCGGCTATTACGCACGCATCGGCGTGACGCTCGAGCGGGCGCAGATCCTGCCCACCACCGGCGGCAGCGAGGCCCTGCAGATGACCATGGCCACCCTGCTCGACGACGGGGACGAGCTGCTCGTGCCCGAGCCCTACTATCCCAACTACCACACCTCCGTGACGCTGGCCGGCGCCACGGTCCACCCAATCACCACCAGCCCCGAGGAGGGCTACCGCTACGCGGTGCGCGAGCGCGTGGAGGCTGAGATCACCGAGCGCACCCGCGCCATCCTGATCTCCAACCCCGGCAACCCCACCGGCGCCGTGCTGAGCGCGGACGAGCTCAAGCTCATGCTGGACATCGCCAAAGAGCACGACCTCTTCATCATCTGCGACGAGGTGTACCGGGAGTTCGTCTACGGCGGCGAGCCGCTCATGAGCGCGCTGCAGTTCCCCGGCTACGAGGACAACGTCATCGTGATCGACTCGGTCTCCAAGCGCTTCTCCGCCTGCGGTGCCCGCGTCGGCATGCTGATCTCGAAGAACAGGGACTTCATGGCCCAGGCCATGAAGTGGTGCCAGTGCCGCCTGTGCTCGGCCACGGTGGACCAGGTCGCCTCCGCCGCGCTCTACGGGCTCGACCCAAGCTACTTCGACGAGGTGCGCGAGGAGTACAAGGCCCGGCGCGACACGCTCATGCGCTGCCTGAAGAAGATCCCCGGCGTGGTCTGCCAGGAGCCGAAGGGCGCCTTCTACGTCATGGCCGCCCTGCCCATCGACGACGCCGACACCTTCCAGCACTGGCTGCTGAGCGATTTTGACGACAACGGCGACACGGTCATGTTCGCCTGCGGCGAGCCGTTCTACAGTACGCCCGGCATGGGCAAAAACGAAGTGCGCATGGCCTACACCATCAACTGCGCCGACCTCGAGCGGTCCATGGAGATCCTGGCCGCCGCCATCGAGCGCTACAACGCCGCGCACTGATCCGCCGCGCAGGACGCCGCGGCGGGCGCTCCCCGGAGAGGGGAACGCCCGCCGCGTTTTTCTTTTTTTTATTCTCAGCCCTCCGCGAGGATCCGCCGGTAGTTGTCCGGGTCGGTGTCGCCCTCCGTGCTGATCAGCAGGATGCGCGCCGCGCTCCCAAGCCGCAGCCGCGCCCGGTCGTCCGCGAGGGCCGGGTCCGTCAGCAGCGCGGCCGCGACGCCCGC
>JAFUUR010000282.1 GCA_017477695.1 Oscillospiraceae bacterium
CGGCACCGGCTGCGTCGACGGCATCGTCGCCTCCGAGACGGCCAACAACGCCTCCATCGGCGGCGCGCTGGTCCCGCTCATGGCGCTCGGCATCCCGGGGGACACCGTCACGGCCGTCCTCCTCGGCGGCATGACGCTGCACGGCTTGACGGCGGGCCCGCTGCTGTTCACCAACCAGCCGGATCTGGTCTACGGCATCTTCGGCAGCCTCTTCACGGCAAACGTCGCCATGCTGATCCTGATGTTCCTGCTGTGCAAGCTCTTCGTGCGCCTGCTCGGCATCCCCAAGTATTACCTCATGCCGGTCGTGATGGTGCTGTGCATGGTGGGCGCCTACGGCACCAATCACCGCGTCTTCGATATCGGCGTGGCCGTGATCTTCGGGCTGATCGGCTATTTCATGAGCAAGGCCGAGATCCCGCCCGCCCCGATGGTGCTGGGCCTCATCCTCGAGGAGATCATGGAGAAGAACCTGCGGCGCGGCTTCATGCTCTCGCTCAATGGGCTGGGCGCCTACGTCACGAGCCCGATCTGCATGTTCTTCACGGTCGTGAGCCTGCTGGTGTTCTGCTACGCGCTGCGCAGGACGATCCTCACCAACCGGATGAGCCGTCAGCAGGACGGCTGAAAACGGTCAAACCCGCGCTGCGGTTTTGATAGATACTGAAAGGAGGGGCGCACCCCGTTACCGCGTGTGCGCCGAACACAATGAAAAACTGCAAACACCTGCTTGCCCTTGTCCTCGCCGTACTGATGCTGCTGTCGCTGGCCGCCTGCGGTTCCAGCTCCGGCACCGCTTCTCAGCCGCAGACGGCGGCCGCCCCGGAAGCCTCGGAGGAGGCCCCTGCCGCCGAGACCGACTGGCCCAAGTCCTCTGTTGAGATCATCGTTCCCGCGAGTGCGGGCGGTGAGGCGGACTTCGTCGGCCGTATCTGGGCCGACGCGCTGACGCGCTACTTCGGCGTGCCCTTCGTGGTCACCAACGTCAGCGGCAACGCCTGCGCCACCGGCACCCTGCAGGCCCGTGACGCCGCCAACGACGGCTACACCATGCTTTGCATCCACCAGTCCATCGTCATCAACCAGCTCGCCGGCCTGTCCGACTACGGCATCGAGGAATTTGAGATGGGCGGCATGGTCTACCGCGGCAACGGCGACCTGGTCCTCGTCAGCGGCAAGAGTGGCCTGACCAGCGCCGACGAGCTCTACGAGGCCACCAACGCCAACCCCGGCACCATGACCACCTCCACCAGCTTCGGCGCCTCCACGCAGATCCTGGGCTTCATGATGCAGGACGCGGGCTTTGACATCCGCGAGGCCGACATCGGCGACGCCGCCGAGAAGCTCACCGCGCTGCTGGGCGGTCACATCAACGTGATTTTCAACTCCTACGGCGCTGTGAAGGATTACCTCGAGACCGGCGAGCTCGTCACCGTGGGCAGCGTCTCCCGCGAGCGGATCGACGCCTATCCCGACATCCCCACCATGAGCGAGCAGGGTTACGACGTCGTCTACGAGCCGTACAACTTCCTCGCCTTCCCGAAGGGCACCGACCAGGCCATCGTCGATAAGCTGACCGAGGCCGCAGAGTGGATCGTGAACAACGACGAGGAGTACTGGGCCGATCTCGAGTCCTACGGCGTACAGCCGTTCTGGATGGCTCCCGATGAGGCCGTCGCTTACCTCGACCAGTGCCGCACCGACTGGGCGCACTTCTACGAAGACTGAGCCGTACGCAAGGCGTAAAAAAACGGGCTGTCCCGTTTGGGACAGCCCGTTTTTTAGCTGTGCGTTTACTTTTTGAGCATGTTCTTGGAGAAGTAGTCCTTCGTGAGCTTTGCCACCACGCCGGAGAGCATCAGCAGCGCGATCAGGTTCGGGATCGCCATGAGGCCGTTGAGGGTATCCGCGATATCCCACATCAGCGTGCCGGAGCCGACGGCGCCGACGATGCAGACGAGGGCGAAGATGACCTTGTAGATCAGCATGACGGTCTTGTTGTTCTTCGTGAGGTAGCCCCAGCAGTTCTCTCCGTAGTAGGCCCAGGAGAGGATGGTGGACAGCGCGAAGAACAGCAGGCTCAGCTCGATGATCTTGCCGCCGAGGGTGCCGGGCAGGATCGTGTTGAAGGCGGCGGCAGCAGCCGCGCCCTTGGACGCGTAGGCGGACAGGCCGCCGTCCACGTTGAGGATGCCGGACAGCAGCACCGCGAAGGCGGTGATGGAGCAGATGACGATGGTGTCGATGAAGACCTCGAACACGCCCCAGATCGCCTGCTCGCAGGGCTCCTCGGTGGAGGAGGCCGCGTGGGCGATCGGCGCGGAGCCGAGGCCGGCCTCGTTGGAGAAGACGCCGCGGGCGAAGCCCTGCTTCATGGCCATCATGATGGTGTAGCCGAAAAGGCCGCCGCCGATGCTCTTGAAGGAGAAGGCCCCGGCGAAGATCTGGCCGAAAACGGCCGGGATATGGGTGATGCGCATGATGATGATGACGATGCCCGCGATGATGTAGAACACGGACATGAACGGGACCAGCAGCGACGTGACCTTGCCGATGCGCTTGATGCCGCCGAGGGTCACCAGCGCCACGACGATGGCGATGATGATGCCGGAGACGACGGGCGGGATATGGAACAGATCGCCCAGCGCGCCGGAGATCTCACTGCTCTGCGCGATGTTGCCGATGCCGAAGGAGGCGAGGCCGCCCAGCAGGCAGAAGATGACGGCCAGCCACTTCCAGCTCTTGCCGATGCCGTTTTCGATGTAGTACATCGGGCCGCCGTGGTAGACGCCGTTCTCGTCCTTCACGCGGTACTTCATCGCCAGCACGATCTCCGCGTACTTGGTGATCATGCCGAAGAAGGCCGCGACCCACATCCAGAACACGGCGCCCGCGCCGCCGGTGAAGATCGCGCCCGTGACGCCGGCGATGTTGCCGGTGCCGACGGTGCCTGCGAGGGCCGTCGAGACGGCCTGGAACGGGGAGATGTTCGCGCCGTGGTCGGCCTTCTCCTTCTTGCTCTGGAACAGCGTGCCGACCGTGTTTTTCAGGATCCTGCCGAAATGCGTCACCTGCAGCCAGTTGACCTTAACGGTCAGGAACACGCCGGTGCCGACGAGCAGCAGGAGCATCAGCGGACCCCACGCAAAGCTGTTGACCGCTCCGTTGATCGCTTCGATTTTCGCTACGAAATTTGCCACTTTGATCCACCCTTTTCTCTTGATTTCAATCCAGACCACGTAAAAAAAGAGCTGCTCCTTTTGGAAGCAACTCCGGAAATGCCGCGGCCGCGGCCGAAAACCGACCCGCCCGACGGCTCCGCTCTGTCCTTTTGCCTGAGAGATTCAGCGTAACGCTTTGCACCTTCGGCACCCGCGTAAGCGGGCTTCTCCAGAGTTCCTCCGCTCCCGGTCTCGCGAAGCGATTCCGAAAGCATCAATGGTATGAATTTGTATGCGTAAACTATAGCACGCATGCGCCGGGATTGCAACATTTTTGTGTGTGTCCCGGCGCATTTTGTATATTCTTACAGTTAAAACGACGCGATCCTTTCCGTTTTTTACCGTTTCCCACACCGGCCGCGCCGCTCACAGCTCCAGCAGATACTTCCCGCAGGCGTTCACGACGGTGACGCCGCCGTGCTCCAGCACGCGCCGCCCGCCGTAGCAGTAGCGCTCGTGCACGTGGCCGTGGACCATGCAGCGCGGATGCAGCTCGTCGAGCAGTGAGGTGAAGGTGCGGAAGCCGCGGTGGGCCGGATCCTCCGCGTCGCCGACGCCGAAGGCCGGGGCGTGCGTCAGCAGGATATCCACGCCGCCCGCCCGGGCGATCCGTCCCCGGAGCCGCCGCGCGCGCCGGCGCATCTCCCGCTCCGTGTACTGGTACGCCCCGCCGTTATACCACATGCAGCCGCCCAGTCCCAGGATGCGCAGCCCCCCGGCAATGACGAGCCTGTCGTCGACGCACTCGCAGCCCTCCGGCGGCGCGGCTTCGTAGAGACCGTCGTGATTGCCGTGCACGTACAGCAGCGGGCAGTGCGCCATGGTGACCAGGAAGCTCAGATACTCTGCCTTGAGATCCCCCGCCGAAAGGATCAGATCCACGCCGTCGAGCCGGCCCGGCTGATAGTGATCCCACAGATAGGGATCCTCCTCGTCCGAGATCAGCAGCAATTTCACGGTCTCTCCCCCTTTCGCGCCGTCACCGGTGCAGCGTGAAGCCGCGCAGGCCGGGCGAAGCGCTCGCGATCAGATCCTTGAGACACCGTCCGTAGGCGTAGCCCTGCGCGCAGCGGAAAAAGGGCTCATAGCCCCGCATGGCCTCCAGCTCCGCGCGTCGCTCGTACAGCGTCCCGTCCCAGTAGGCGTTCATCACCGCGTAGAAAAAGTCCGCCGCCCGGTCCATCTCCCGCTTGCGCAGCGGGTTTCGCTGCGACATGTACGCCACGTTCTCCACGGAGTAATCGTAGAGGTTCTGCTGCTGCCAGGCGGCGTAGTGCAGCAGCACCTCGTCGTCCTGCCCTGTCTGCGCCGCCCAGGCGTCGACGTCGACGCGGCGCGGCGTGTAGCGCAGCGCCCCGTCCGTCAGGTCGAGCACGCTGTAGCCCGTCGGGTAGGCGAGCAGATACTCCGTCAGCAGCTCCGTGAGCCCGTCCTCCTCGTAGAGGGCGCGCAGGTGCATGTGCCCGCTCAGATACAGTGGCACGCCGTATTCGCGCAGGAGCCGGGCAAAGCGCTCGCCGTTTTCGAGGTAGTAGCCGCTGTTTTCGCTCCCGCGGCTGATCTCCGGCAGGAGATTATAGTGCCCCGCGGCGAGCACGAACAGCCCTTCCTCCCGCGCCTCGCGCAGCATGGCCTCGGCCCAGCGCAGCGTGATCTCCGAGAGGAAGGCCTCGTTGTCCCCGCGCGGCGCGGCGCCCGGCAGGTCGATCGCCCCGGCGATGTAGCCGCCGGTGTCCATCATCAGCAGCATGAGTCCGTCGCGCTTGACGCAGTAGCTGAGCGAGGCGAGGTCGCGGCTGCTGGCCTCCTCGTAGCCGAAGGGCGCGTAGTACGCGGCAAACTCCTGCTGCCCGATCGGCGCGAGATCGTGGTTGCCGGGCAGCACGTAGACCGAGAGCCCCGTCTCCTCTGCCCGGCGCAGCTTTTCCGCGAGCGCCTCATGCCGGTGGGGCTTGCCGCCGTTGACGAGATCGCCCGTGAGCAGCAGAAGCTCCGCCCCCTGCTGCCGCGCGTCCCAGAGCAGCGCGTCCACGAGCTCGAGATTGTAAGCGACCTGCGAGGGCGTGCTCTTGTCCGTGTGATCCGGGTCCAGGTGCAGATCGGAGGCGACGGCGATCCGCAGCCCCTCCGGGGCCGGGAGCGGCTCGAGGGCGGGCGGCTTGGCGGCGCTCTCCGCGCCGCAGCCGGCCAGCGTACAGACGAGCAGCGCCGCGAGCAGCAGCGCGCAGCCTGCGCGCCGTGCCGCCGTGCCGTCTCCCTTTCTCCGCTGCCGCACCGCTCCCCGTCTCCTTTGCGTGGTATTCTCAGCCTTCATCTTACCACAGCGCCGGGATAAAATCCACGCTTTCTTCACATAACGCGACGGCCCGCCGCACGCAAAGCGCCGGCGGCCGGACCCTTTCGGATCCGGCCGCCGGCGTCTTGCACACGGAGTCACCCGTTTTGCTCCACGGCGCTTTTCTGTCCCTCCCTCTTTTCGGTGAGGAAATAGCTCAGCGCCAGGAGACTGTCGGAAAAATGCACGTTCTCCACGATCACGTCGGAGCCGGGCGGCTGCACGTCCACGTTGGTGAAGTTCCAGATCGCCTCCACCCCGCAGCGGCGCAGCAGTGCGGCGACCTCCTTCGCCTCCTGGGCGGGCACCGCGAGCACCGCGGCGTCCACGCGGTTTTCGCGCAGGTATTCCGGCAGCGCGGAGCTGTCCAGCACGGGGATCCCGCGCTGGGAGGTGCCGACCACGGCCGGGTCGATATCGAAGGCGCACTGGAGTGTGAAGCCCCAGTCGTTGAACTGGAAGCGCTCGATCAGCGCGCGGCCGATGTTGCCCACGCCGACCAGGACGGCGCGGTAGCCGCGATTCATCCCCAGGATACCGCTGATCGCGACGCGCAGCGTGGGCACGTTATAGCCGTAGCCCTGCAGCCCGAAGCCGCCGAAGCAGTTGAGATCCTGGCGGATCTGCGAGGCCGTCAGTCCAAGGAGCCTTCCCAGCTCGGAGGACGAGACCTTCTCCTCGCCGCGCTCCTCCAGCTCGGTCAGGGCCCGCAGATAGCGCGGCAGACGGCGGATCACGTTGTCGGATATCCTGTTTTCTTTCATGGCGATGCTCCCGTTCCCTTTGCGCCGGCGCGCCGCGCTCAGCGTTTCTTCTTTTTCTTTCCGTTCTTGTTCTGCGCCGCGTGCAGCTTGTACCGGGCGTACCCGCGGCGTATGATCTGCACCGCGACCGCCGCCCCGGTAAAGCCGATGGCCAGCAGCAGGATCCAGACGACGGGCGGCGCGGAGCTGAAGATGGCGCACAGCAGCCCGCCGGTGATGACGATGAGGCTGCCGGGGCGCAGGATGGTCAGCCAGGTGCGCTCGCTCTGGGTATATTCGCCGGCGCCCGCCTGGTTTCTGTACACGTAATTTGCCATAGTGATCCTCCTCACGCGGTCCGTGCCGCGTTCACTGCTGCGGCGCGAGGCCGAGCTTTTTAGCCGTTTTGAGCACCAGGAAGAACAGCACCGCCATGGCGGCCGCTTCCAGCACGACCAGCACCCAGCCCAATTGATAGGAGCCGGTCACGTCGTAGATGTAGCCGTTGAGCGTGGTGCCGATGGTATTGCCGAGAAAGACGAGACTCAGCATGACCCCGCACAGGCCGCTGTAGTCTTTATTGCCGAAGACGCTCCTTGCGACGTAGGCCATGCTCATGGCCGGCAGGGCGCTGCCGACGCCGGAGCAGATGAGCGCTGCGTACGCGAGCGGCTGCAGGTATGCGGCTCCGAAGAGGAACGCCCCCGCCAGCGCGTAGCCCGCGACGGACAGCAGGAAGCCCGTCTTCAGCCCGGCCTTGTCGAAGACGATGCCGAGGCTGAACTTGCTGAGCATGAGCACCAGCATCTGCAGCGAGATCATCGCCGAGGCGCGCGCCGCGGTGATGCCGATGTCGGTCAGGCAGGCGTAGGTGTGGTTGACGATGGAGGTGTTCACCGTGCCGGAGAGCAGGCCCAGCACCAGAAACAGGCGGAAGCTCGCGGTCCTGAGCGCCTCGGCACGGCTCAGCCCCCAGACCGGCGGCAGCTCCGCCGCGCGGTTTTCCTCCCGGCGGTAGGGCGTGAGGCCCAGGTCGGCGGGCTTGTCCCGCAGGACGAAGAAGGCGGCGCCCTCGATGACGAGGAAGAAGACGATGCCCAGCGCCCGGTAGGCCATGCGCCAGCCCTGGGAGGTGATGATCGCCGAGACCATCGGCACGATGACCATCGCGAGCCCGCTGCCGCAGGAGCCGATGCCGGTGGCCGTCCCGCGCGCATCCTCGAACCAATGGTTGATGAGCGCCGTGATCGGCAGCGTGGACACGCTCCCGGTCATGAGGCCGATGAGGATGGAGCAGAGATAGAACTGCCAAAGCTGTGTGCAGAACGAGTAGCCCATCAAAACCACCGGGATCAGGATGCCGGTGACGAGCATCGCCTTGCGGATGGAGTGATCCTTCATGTACGCGCCCCAGACCGGATAGGCGAACATGCCCGCGAAGCTGGACAGCGACGTGCTCAGCGAAAACTGCGCCCGCGTGAAGCCCATGGCCTCGCTGACGGGCTTGATGAAGGTGCCCATGGAGTTGATGAGGATGCCCACGCCGCCTCCGGAGAGGAAAAAGCAGGCGATCGCGATCCACCAGCCGTAAAATATCTTGCCGCGCTTCGTTCCAAGGCGCATATACCGTAGCCTCCTGACGACGCGAAAAGAGTGGGGAGCGTTTCCATTCCCCACTCCAGTCGCTTGTATGGATTTCTCTCGCTAATCAGCTGACGATCTGGGTCACCACGGGGCAGACCGCGCTGTAGAGCGGGTAGGCCACGAACATGGTGACGATGATGCACAGGATGGCGGCGAGGATGCCGTGCCGCATCTGATAGCTCAGGCGGACGCGGGACAGAGAAGCGCACAGGCCGGCGATCGGGCAGGCGGAGGGCAGCATGTTGCCCATGTTGCAGATCATGCCGGCGCACATCGCGGCCGCGATCGGGTTGCCGCCGCCCAGCGCGACGATGATGGGCGCGTAGGCGTTGAACATGGTGCCGGACGCCGTGTTGGACATGAAGTTGGTCTGGATGCCGATGAGCGCGATGGCGATGAGCGCCATGACCCGGCCGGAGATGCCGAGATTGCCGACGAAGCCGCCGAGGACCTCGGTCAGCCAGGGCATCACGCCGTAGTCGGACTTCCCGAGGAAGGTAGCCATGCCCATCAGGGCGGCCATCATGGCCCAGGCGCCCCAGTTGATCTTCTTGCAGACGTCAGGCAGGTTCATAACGGGCTTGCCCTCGACGGGGATGATGCACAGCGCCGCGACGATCAGCAGAGGAGGCGCGTAGGTGCCGAGGTTCTTCAGCATGCTGCCGAAGCCGTACAGGCCGGGGATCTTCATGATCGTCTCGGGGAATACCCACATGATGATCAGGATGATGAACGAGATGGCGACGGCCTTCTCGCGCTTGCTGGCGGGAGGAATGGTAGCGCGCAGGGCGTCGATATCCAGATCCTTCATCTTCTGCACGTTCGGGCGCTGCAGGAAGCGGAACTGCAGGAACACTAGGATGAACATCACGAAGCAGGAGACCAGGCCGACCCAGCAGACGGTCATGAACGGGACCTCATAGCCGAACAGGGTCAGGGCCATGCTCATGCCGAGCAGGACGTTGGTGTGGGACATGGGCGTCGAGCCCTGGTTGATGTTGTCGACGAACACCATGGCGCAGTAGACGGCTTCCGGCAGGTCGTCGTCCTCCTTGTCGCAGCCGGTCATCTCCAGCATCTCGTCCGCGATGGACAGGAACATGGCGTACACGGCGGAGGACGTGACGAACGCGGACACGACCCAAACCGAGAACATCAGCATGAACATGATGAGCCAGGGTTTGCCCTTGACGAACTTCCGCGTGACGAAGAACAGCGCGATGCGACGGCTGAAGCCGCTCTCGTTCATGGCGACGTTGAACATCAGCATGAAGGCGACGAACACGGTCATGCCGTGGCCGAAGCACTCCTTGAGGGCGGTCGTGCCGGAGCAGTAGCCGGTCGTGCCGAGCATGAATACGGCCAGTACACTGGGCCAGAAGGTGCTGACGGTGGTCCAGAGGTAGATGGTCATGACGAAGATGCCCAGGAGCTGGATGCCTTCCTTCGTCAGAGGCTCCTTATAAGGGAGCAGGTGCCCGATGATGATGTAGAGGATCACACCGATGATGGTGTGTATCACGTTCTTTTTCACCTTGGGCGTGGCTTTCAGAGTTTCTGCCATAGGTTTCTCTCCTAACTTTTCTTTTTTCTCGTAAGGCCTGCGGCCTGCCGGCCGTGGGGCCGACGGGCCGTTCTTCCGGAGGAAACGGATAGGGTGAGCGGGTGACCTTTACTCAGCCGACCATCTGCGTGACCACAGGGCAGACCGCGCTGTAGAGCGGGTAGGCCACGAGGATCGCGACGATGATGCACAGAACGGTCGCCACGGCGCCGTAGCGGATATTGTAGCTCATGCGCACCTGCGGCAGGGAGTTGCACAGACCGGCGATCGGGCAGGCGGAGGGCAGGATGTTGCCCGCGTTGCAGATCATGCCGGCGCACATCGCAGCCGCGATCGGGTTGCCGCCGCCCAGCGCGACGATGATGGGCGCGTAGGCGTTGAACATCGTGGCGGAAGCGGTGTTGGACATGAAGTTGGTCTGGATGCCGATGAGCGCGATGGTGATGATCGCCATGGCGTTGCCGGAGATGCCGAGATTGCCGACGAAGCCGCCGAAGACCTCGGTCAGCCAGGGCATCACGCCGTAGTCGGACTTGCCGAGGAAGGTGGCCATGCCCATCAGGGCGGCCATCATGCCCCAGGCGCCCCAGTTGATCTTCTTGCAGGCCTCAGGCAGGTTCAGCACGGGCTTGCCCTCGACGGGAATGATGCACAGCGCCGCGACGAGCAGCAGAGGAGGTGCGTAGGTGCCGAGGTTCTTCAGCATGGTGCCGAAGCCGTACAGGCCGGGGATCTTCTGGATCGTCTCGGGGAATACCCACATGATGATCAGGATGATGAACGCGATAGCGACGGCCTTCTCGCGCTTGCTGGCGGGAGGAATGGTGGCGCGCAGGGCGTCGATATCCAGATCCTTCATCTTCTGCACGTTCGGGCGCTGCAGGAAGCGGAACTCCAGGAACACCAGGATGAACATCACGAGGCAGGAAATGATGCCGACCCAGCAGACGGTCATGAACGGGACCTCATAACCGAACAGGGTGAGGGCCATGCTCATGCCGAGCAGGACGTTGGTGTGCGACATTGGCGTTGACCCCTGGCCGACGTTGTCGATCCACATCATGGCGCAGTAGACGGCCTCGGGCAGATCGTCGTCGTCATTGTAGCCGGTCATCTCCAGCATCTCGTCCGCGATGGACAGGAACATGGCGTACACGGCGGAGGACGTGACGAACAGGGACACGAACCAGACCGAGAACATCAGCATGAACATGATGAGCCAGGGTTTGCCCTTGACGAACTTCCGCGTGACGAAGAACAGCGCGATGCGGCGGCTGAAGCCGCTCTCGTTCATGGCGACGTTGAAGATCAGCATGAAGGCGACGAACACGGTCATGCCGTGGCCGAAGCACTCCTTGAGGGCATTCGTGCCGGAGGTGTAGCCGGTCGTGCCGAGCATGAATACGGCCAGTACGCTGGGCCAGAAGGTGCTGACGGTGGTCCAGAGGTAGATGGTCATGACGAAGATACCCAGAAGCTGGATGCCTTCCTTCGTCAGAGGCTCCTTATAAGGGAGCAGATGGCCGATGATGATATAAATGCAGACGGCAATTATGGTATGAATGACGTCTTTTTTCATCTTCGGGGACAGTTTCGCGGTTTGTGCCATACCTTTCTCCATTCTCTCTTTCTCGGCCTCCCCTCTCCGGTCTCCCGGAGAGGGAGAGGCAAAGAGCTATTTATTGGGGCTTGCGCTTGAGCATGACGGTCAGTTCCTGATGGACGACGGTCACGCCCTTCTGGTTGATGGTGTCGCAGGTGTAGACCAGCAGGCCGCGGTCATTCTTGCTCTTGGAGGGCTTCATCTCGGTGATCTCGATGCGGCAGTGGATGGTATCGCCGGCGCGGGTGGGCGCCAGGAACTTCTCGGTGATGCCGGCGAGGGCGATGGTGGTGCCTTCCATGAAGCGGGTCTGCTGACGCAGGCCGGACGCGATGGCGATGACCAGGGCGCCGTGGGCGATGCAGCCGCCGTGCGGGGAGTTCTTGGCCCACTCCTCGTCGGTATGCAGGGGGTTGTAGTCGCCGGACAGACCGGCGAAGGTGGCGATGTCGCACTCTCTTACGGTGCGGGAGGCAGTGATGATGACTTCACCGACTTCGAACTCGTCGAAGTATCTGCCAGCGGGTTTGTACTCTTCCATGTGTGTTCTCCTTTTCTGTTATAATATCGGTTCTGATCTCGGATCAGATATCCAACGCATCCAGGAGGCCCATCTTTTCGGGCTTGAAGATCCGCGCGTCCATCTCCTTGAGATCCTTGGAGACGATGGGCGTGAACTCCATCTGGTCGAGAATGTCCTTCTGCACGTCCACGCCGGGGGCGTACTCGGTCAGCACGATACCGTCCGCCGTCAGCTCAAAGACGGCGCGCTCGGTGACGTAGATCACCTTGCAGCCGTTCTTGATGGCGTGGGGCGCGCTGAACGTGGTCTGCGGCAGGGCGGGGACGAACTTCTTGACGGCGCCCTCGTTGTCGATGACGAGCTTTCCGTCCTCCACGTGCTCCTTCAGGCCCTTGGTGGTGAAGGTGCCGCAGAAGACGATCTTCTTGGTGGCGGTCACGATGTCGATGAAGCCGCCGACGCCGGTGGGCAGCTTGCCGAACTTGTGGACGTTGACGTTGCCCGCGGGATCCGTCTGGGCATTGCCGAGCAGGGTGATGTCCAGGCCGCCGGCATGGTAGAAGTCGAACTGGCGGGGCGCGTCGACCAGCGCGTCGTAGTTGACGTGCACGGCGAAGCGCTCGCCCGGCGCGGCCACGCCGCCGACGAGGCCGTGCTCCACGGACAGGGAGATGTGCTCCGCGACGCCCTCCTCCGTCATGACGGCGGAGGCGACCTCGGGCATGCCGAAGCCGATGTTCACGTTCATGCCGGCGCCGACTTCCATGGCCGCGCGGCGGCCGATGATCTTGCGCTCGTCCAGGGGCTTGGGCATGGACTGGATCAGGGTCTCGGGCATCTTGGCCTCGCCCAGCAGATACTTGCTGAACGCGGTGCCGGGGGTCATGCGGTGGAACTTCTCGACGTCCTTGGTCGTCACGATGGCGTCGACCATGATGCCGGGGATCTGCACGTCGTGCGCGGCGAGGCTGCCGGCCTTGACGTAATCGCGCACCTGGACGATGACCTTGCCGCCGTTGGCCTTGGCGGCCTGGGCGACGTACTGCGCGTCGGCCCAGTACATCTCGTCGTGCAGGGAGACGTTGCCCTTCTCATCGGCGGCGGTGCCGCGGATGAAGGCCACGTTGGGAGCGATCACCTTGTACCACAGGTACTCCTCGCCCTGGACCTCGACCACGCTGACCAGGTCTTCGGTGGTGACCTCGTTGTTCTTGCCGCCCTGGTTGCGCGGATCGACGAAGGTGCCGAGGCCG
>JAFUUR010000032.1 GCA_017477695.1 Oscillospiraceae bacterium
CGCACGGTGAGCGCGCCGTCATAGCCGTCCACGTACAGCGTGTAGGCCGCCAGCACCTCGTCCTCCGGCAGCGGCGCCGGATAAGCCGCAGCGCGCAGGCTCTGCCCCTCGTAGAACACACCCTCCACCAGGAACAGCGGCGGGTCCTCCGCCGAGGCGATGGTGGTGTTCGGCGCGTAATACCGGCCCTCCACCGTCATGCTGTGGTAGATGTGCTCGCGGTCGAAATCGTTCCATTTCCAATACTGCTCTCCCCGGTTGGCGACCTCGGGCAGGCGCTCCACGCTGCCGCCGAAGGGCAGCTCCACGGTCTCGACTGTCTCTCCCTCGACGACGAAGCGCAGCGTCAGCTTGTCGAAGCCCTCCGGCGCGCCCTCCATGGCGGCGAGACTCGCCGCCGCGACGGGCGTGCACTGCCCGCTGCGGCTCACGTCGTCCACGCCCGCAGGCCTGCCGCTGGCGTAGAGGTTGCTCTCAACGCGCCCGTCGGCCCAGCCGGCCACGGCGCCCAGGTATTCGCTGCCCTTTTCGATATGCGTCCAGGCCCGGCAGCCCAGCAGATCCTGGCCCTGTCCGGCGATCCCGCCGACGTATTTCCCACCGCTCAGCACCGTGCGCGCCCAGCAGCCGCTGATCGTCCCGCGCGCGTCGCCCGCGACGCCGCCGACGTAATCCCCGTTCTCGGCCGCCGCCGTGCCGAGGCCGACGCAGTTGACCACCGCGCCGATATCCATGTTGCCCACGACGCATCCGGCACGATCCTGCTTGACCGTGACCTCGCCGTAGCTGCCGCAGTCGCGCAGGACGGCGAAAACGTCCTGCCGGGCGTTGGAGAGCAGATAGTCCGAGACCCGGAGCTGATCCTCCCGGTCGAAGTCCAGCTCGAAGGCCACGCTGCCTGCGACGCCGCCCGCGTTGTTCTCCGCCTCCACCGCGCCGTAATTGCTGCTGGAGGCGATGGCGCCCGTATCGTGCTCGTAGCTCTCCGCCGCGGAGAGGTCGCGGATCTCGCCGCCGGCCTCCTGCAGCCCGCTCACGGTGGTGAAGAGGCTGTTGAAGATGCGCGTGGTCTGGCTGCCGATCCCGGCGATATCGTCCGCCAGGACGCCGGCCGTGTCGCCGAGCGCCTGGGCCAGCAGCAGGCTCTCGCCGTAGAGGCTGTACAGAGCATCGCTCAGCTCGCCCACCGAGGCAGAGCCCTGGCCGCCCTCGTAGAGGATCTCGCCTGTCTCGTAGTCGATGACGATATTGCCCGTGAGATCCCCCTGCTGCAGCTCCTGCAGCAGGGCCTCGATCGCGGCCAGGGCGTTTTCCGCGTAGGCGTTCATCTGCGCGAGCTCCCGCGCGATATCCAGGGAGGCGTTCTGCGCGTCCCGGTTCGCCGCGGCGAGCAGACCGTTCATCGTGCCGATCTCCGCCGCGAGATCATCCAGCCGGCCTTCGGACAGATCCCAGGCCGCATAGGGGATGAGCTGCCCCGCGACGCCGCCCACGTCCCGGCGGCCCTTGACGCTGCCGATGCTGCTGCAGCCGCGGATATGGCCGGAGGTCTTGCCCGCGACGCCGCCCACGTTGTAGCCGGTGTAGCGATAGCCCACGTCGCCTCGGCTGCTGCAGTTGAGCAGCGTCCCCGCGTTTTCTCCGGCGATCCCGCCGATATCGGCCAGATCCAGAAAATCGTCCACGGTCAGCGAGGCGAGATCGAAGCTGCTCTCCCCGCTCGGGACGATCTCGACCGTGTTCACGGCGCCCGCGTTCAGGCACCCGGTGATCTGCCCGCGGTTCACGCCCGCGACGCCGCCCACGCGGTGCTCGCCCGCCGCGTCGCCGCGGAAGCTGCAGTTCTCGATCAGGCCGCCCGTGGCGTTCTCGCCCACGAGGCCGCCCACGTCGTCGATACCGGCGACGCTGCCCTCAAAGCTGCAGCCGGTGATCCGCCCGCAGTTCACGCCCGCGAGCCCGCCGACGAAGCAGCGGGTGCCGCCGGGCGTGACGACGCCTTTCACGTTCAGATCCTGCACGAGCGCGTCCTCGGAGAGCTGCCGGAACAGCCCCTGCCGCGACCCGTCTCCCGTGAGCTGCAGGCCGAGGATCGCGTGGCGGTTGCCGAGAAAGGTCCCCGCGAAGTAGGGCACGCCCGTAAAGCCCGTGTTGCTCAGGTCGATATCCGCCTTGAGGGAGAAGGTCTCCCCGGCGGAGTAGCTCTCGAGCGCGCAGCGGTCGGCAAAGGCGAGAAACTCCTCCGCCGTGGAGATAGCGACGCCGTCCTCCGCGGCGAACGCCGCGGCGGGCAGCAGGCCCAGAAGCAGCAGCGCCGCGAGCGCGGCCGCAAGCAATCGTTTCATCCCTCGTCACCTCCGCTCAGATCGATGGTAAAGGTCGTCTTCTCGACCGCCCTGTCCAGCAGCACCAGCAGCTGCGGCAGCACGGTCAGCACCAGAATCACGGAGATCAGCGCTCCGCGCCCGACGGCGAGGCCGATATGGCCGACGTACACGTCGCTGATGCGGTAGGCGATCAGCAGCCCTGCGATGGTCATGATGGAGCCGGAGGTGAGCACCGTCGGGAAGCTCTGGTTCACCGCCTCGGCCATGGCCTCCCGCTTCGGCAGCTCCTTTTTGAGCACCAGATAGCGGTTCATCAGCACGATGGCGTAGTCGATCGTCGCGCCCATCTGGATGGCGGAAACGATCATGTTCGTCACGAAGGAGGGCTTGGCGTGCTCCAGATACGGGAAGGAGAAGTTGATCCAGATGCTCCCCTGGATCACGAAGACCAGGATCGCCGAGCCCACCACCGTGCGGAAGGTGCACAGGAGGATGGTGAAGACGAAGGCGATGGTCAGCAGGCTGATGAGGCGGGAATCCCCGGTATAGGATTCGCGCAGGTCGCGGGCGCTGGTGATGTCGCCCACCACCAGCACGGAGCCCGGGCCATACTCCCGCTCCGCGACGGCGCGGATGCGCTCGACCAGGGCCACGCTCTCCTCCCCCTCCACCGGCACGGAGGCCGTGAAGAGGATGCGGTTCCAATGCTCGCCGCGCAGCTGGTCGATCCCCAGGTCGAGCTGCTCGCGCAGCTCGTTGAGACGGTCCATGGTCTGCTCGTCGAGCGTGACAACGCCGCGGTCGATCACGTCGAAGGTATACAGGAAGATATCCACCAGCGGCACCTCGTAGCGCTCCGCGTCGCCGAAGATGGCCTGGTATTCCTCATGGCGCACGCCGTAGGCCTGGAACAGCAGGCGGGCCTCCTCCGTACTGATATCCGCCAGCTGCGCGAACGCGCGCGGTGTGAACAGATCCGTCAGCACGTGCCCGTCGCCGATCTCGATCGCGGCGAGGCCCGTGGCCGTGCGCACGCCCGGCAGCTCCCGCACCTCGTTCAGGATGCGTTTTTCCTTCTCAAAGTCCTCGTGCGGGACCAGCACGGCGATCATCGTGTCGTCCGCAAAGGTGTCGGTGATCTTGTGCATGGCGGCGCGGTTCTCGGAATAGACCAGCTCCGTGACGGAGCTGTCGTTGAACGAGTAGTCCACCCGGCTCGACAGTACGATCGCCGCCGGCACGACCAGCAGGAAGATCCACACGAACAGGGCGCGTGAGCGCATCAGGAAGCGCCCCCACGGCCGGATATCCGGGATCAGCGTCTTGTGCGCCGTGCGCCGGATGGCCCGCGGGAAGATCATGATCAGTCCCGGCATGAGAAAGAAGACCGTGATGAGACTGCATACGATGCCCTTGGCGAGCACCATGCCCAGGTCGTAGCCCAGTCTGAACTGCATCAGCATCAGCGCGACGAGGCCAGAGATCGTGGTGAGGCTCGAGGAGGAGATCTCCAGGATGGCCTTGGACAACGCCTCCACCAGCGCCTGGCGGGGCGTGTCGCTCACCAGCGCCTCGTCCTGATAGCGGTGGCTGAAGATGATGGCGTAGTCGATGGCCAGGGCGAGCTGCATGATGACGGCGATGGAATTGGAGATGGTCGAGATCTCTCCCAGCCAGAAGTTGGTGCCCATGTTCAGCAGCGCCGCGAACAGGAAGACCAGAAAGAAGATGACCACCTCAAAATAGCTGCGCGAGGTGAAGAGCAGGATCCCCACGATGACCAGCACCGCCAGCAGCACCACCACGACCATCTCGTCCGCGAGCTGCTTGAAATAGTTCTGACCGATGCCGGAATAGATATAGGTGTCGTAGGCGGAAAGCCGCTCGCGGATCTGCTCCATGGCGGTCTCCACGGCGGGGTCGGTCTCCACGCGGTCGAAGGCCACGGTCAGCAGGGCGGCGGAGCTGGTGTAGTGGCTGAGCGTGTCGTCCAGCTCCACGCCGCGCACGTGCTCGATCTCCGCCACGGCGTCCGCCAGCTCCCGCGCCCGCTCGTAGGTGACGTTCGCCACCATGACGTTGGCTGAGGCATAGGTGGTGAACTCCTCCTCCATGATGCTCAGGCCGCGCCGGGTCTCGGTGTCCTGCGGCAGGAAGAAGGTCAGGTCTGAGTTGACCCGCACCCGCCCCAGGGACAGCGCGCAGTACACCGCCGCCGCGAGAAAGAGCAGGATGATGACGTAGCGCGAGCGCACGATGCCCGAGGCGACGCCGTGCATGATATCCGGTTTTTCCGTTTTCCGCTGGCTCATGGCGCGCTCCTTGACAATTTACGAAAACAGGCTTACATTTTATTATATCAAACCAGGAATTTCCGTCAATCGTCAAATCCCGTTTTGCTGCACAAAACCCGCGGATCGGAGGGCTTATGGCACAGGTACTGCTCTATAATATCACCGACCGGGAGAAGCTGCTGAAGATCCGGCTGCTGCTCCTGCGGCTGCGGGTCGCCTGCCGGGAGGTCGCCCCGGAGGAGCACGCCCACCCGCTCGGCTATCTGCTGGGCCTGCCGGGATACGCGCCGTCGCCGGACGAGGCGGTGCCCTTCACGGAGGAGCTGCTGGTGATGGACGGGCTGTCGGCCGACCGCTTCAACGCCCTGCTCGACGGGCTGCGCAGCGAGGGCGCGCCGATCGCGCTCAAGGCCGTGGCGACGGAGCACAACGTGGCCTGGTCCTCCGCGCGGCTCTGCCGCGAGCTGCAGAGCGAGCGGCTCGCCATGAGCCGTGCCGCCGCCCGGCACCCGGCGAAGACGAGCGCGCACAGTAAAAAGAAATAGAAAACGCCGCGGGAGGTCCCGCGGCGTTTCTCTTATACTATTCTTCAATCAAACGATAACAACTGTTTTATTGGAGATCGGTATCATCTCTCCGGCAGGCGCTCGAGCAGCGCGCCGCCGTTTTCCCGCAGCCAGCGGCGGCGGACGCCGTAGTCCGGCAGGACGCGGCCCACCTCCGCCCAGAAGCGGGGCGAATGGTTCATCTCCAGCAGGTGGCACAGCTCGTGCACAACCACGTAATCCAGCACCTCCGGCGGCGCCAGTGCGAGCAGGCAGTTGAAGTTGAGGTTGCCCTTGCTGCTGCAGCTGCCCCACTTGGTGCGCTGTCTGCGGATGGCGATGCGCCCGAAGCGCACGCCCACGAGCGGCGCGTAGTACGCTGCCCGCGCCGTGATGCGCTCCCGCGCCTCACGCACGAGGGCGCGCAGCTCCTCCTCGCTCAGCTTTTCCGCGGCGCCCTGCGCCTCCCGGCGCGCCGCGGCTTGGGCCACGTGCGCTTCGATCCAGTCGCGGTTGCGCGCGACGAAGCCGCGGATCACGGCGTTGGGCGTCCAGCGCGGGGCGCGCACGAGCACCCGCCCGTCGCTCTTGACCTCAAGGGCA
>JAFUUR010000283.1 GCA_017477695.1 Oscillospiraceae bacterium
CACGTCGGCGCCCTGGCGGAGCATGGTGAGGTTTTTGGCCGTATGCTCGGACAGACCGTGGCAGCGGCGATCGAACGCAATGGTGCGCACGCCCGCGGCGGTAAGCGCGTCGACCTGGTTGACCCAGCTGATCGCGGGCGCGCCGAAGCCTGCGAGCAGGACGACCGTCTCCTCTCCGCTCCCGTTTTCAAGATAGGCGAGCTCGACGCCGTCGTCCGTGAGGATGGTCTGTTTTTTGATCTCCATGATAACCCTCCGCAGCGCGATCAGAACATGAAGCCCACGGCGACGCTGGCCGCGAGGATGGAGGTGATGGCGGCGACGAAGTAGCCGAGCACCATGCGCGGCACGATCATCTGCGTGCAGGTCTTGTTCTCCTCCTCGGTCAGATCGGTGGTCCCGCGGATGACCTCCTCGGCGACGATCTGGCTGCCGGGGTAGCCGATGTAGCAGCACATGGAGATGCCCATCGCGAGCCAGGGATCGACCTTCAGCACCTTGCCGAGCACGGCGGAGAAGACCAGCATGCCGACGGCCGCCATCAGGATGATCGCGACGGCGGGCAGGATCTGGCTCATCATGACCTCAAAGCTGACGCTCGCGAAGGTCGACAGCAGCAGGGAAAACAGCGCGAAATAGATGATGCCCTGGGAGCGCGCCTTGGCAAGGGGGCTCCGGTCGAGGAAGCCCAGCTCCGCTGCGGCGACGCCGAAGATGAGATAGCAGAGGGTGGCGTTGATGATGCTCTTGGTCACGGGAGCGAGCCAGGTGCCGATGAAGTAGGCGATGGAGGCCACGAGCGCGACCTTGAAGAAGACCCAGTAGTCGCTCTCCACGTAGCGGGAGAAGGCGGAGCGCTTGGCCTCGGCCTGCACGGCGGCGGCAGCGGGAGCGGCGGCCGCGAGCTGCTCACAGTGCGCGGCGAGCTCGCCGTTGGCGCGGATGTTTTTGATGTACTGCTTGAGACAGATCGAGGCGATGGGCAGACCGATGAGCATCTGCAGCACCAGCACGATCATCACGAACACCGCGACGTCGGGCGCGTTCATGGCCGTGGCCATCTGCTGCGAGATGGTGGTGGCGAGCAGGGCGCCGCCCAGGGGGCCGATGGCGCCGATGGCGCGGGCGCGGCCGATCGCGGCGACGCCGACGGTCGCACAGATGACGGCGATGCCGAGCGTTGCGACGACGATGATGAGCGCCGTTTTCCACTCGTTTTTCAGCTCCTTGAGCTTCAGCGTGGAGGCGACGTCCACGATGCAGAACGGGATGACGAAGCTGCCCACCATGCCCGTGAGACCGGCGGTGACGGTGACGTCCGCCGGGACGACGCCGGTGTACATCAGCACCAGGAACACGATGACCGCCACGAGGACGGAATTGATATAGCCCTTGGTCTTGACCGAGACGGCGTTGCCGATGACGAAGAACAGCGCGATGACTGCCATGGCAGTACTGACGACCCAAAACGACATGTTGATTCTCCTTTCAGACGTTTAGCCTTTCGTGTAATCGATGCAGCCGGCCGCGATGTTGTCCTCGGCGAGCTGGCGGTAGAGACCGGTGAAGCGGATATAGCCCTCCTCGCCGATGACGAAGGGGTTGGCCACCTGGTCGAGGCGGTTGCGCATGACGGCCATGCGCTCCACGCCGTTATTGAGGATGGGGTGGTTCATAAAGTCGGCGTCCACGTGGTACTTGCGGCACATCTCGATGAAGTGATCCAGACTGTCGAGATACTGGTAGTTGGCCTCCAGCGCCGGGGGAGGAGCGGAGCCGCCCCAGAGCGCCGCCATATGCGGCCGACCCTGGTCGTAAACGGGCACGATGAAGGAGAGCCCGCCGGGCGTGTGTCCGGGCGTGGAGAAGCAGTAGACCTTCGCCGAGCCGAGCTCGAGCACGTCGCCCTCGTCGAGGAAGTGCTCCACCTCAAAATCGAAATACCATTCGGGATTGTTGGCCTTGGCGCAGAACTCCTGCTCGAACAGGTAGTCCACCCTGGACATGTACGGCACCGCGCCGTACTTTTCAACGAAATGGCGCCCGCAGCCGGAGTGATCAGGATGGCCGTGACTGATCAGAAGGATGCGGATGTCCGCGGGGTTGTAACCGAGCTGGCGCATGCCGTCCTCGATCATGTCCGCGTACAGGTCGCCGGGCCACATGGCGTCGAGCAGGATGAGCCCTTCGTCGCTCTCGATGATGACGCAGTTGGTCCCCTCCGTGCCGATGATGGCCATGTTGTCGAAGATCTTTGCCGGCGGGATGGCGACCTTGCTGCGGGTCAGATGGGCCGTGCCCATAAGGTCGAATTTCATTTTCCGTACCGTCCTTCCCATAGTGATCGAGGTACCTTGCATACGCACGAATTATATGGTAGAATATACAAAATACCCTGTAAATGCATTAAATCTTAGCGGTTTGAGACTGTCAAGGCAGGCGCGGAAATCGCATGAAATTTTGCGGAGAACAGGATGAAGTTTTGCGCTGTGCGCAAAGTGCCGAGAGGGGGCGATCGGGATGACCAGAAAGGAAGGCGTCGATTCCGTCAGCAAAACGCTGCGGCTCCTGGAGCTGATGGCCGGGCACAACGGGGAGCTGACCGTGACGCAGATCGCCGAGCAGCTCGACTGTTCGATCTCCAGCGCCAACCGCTTCCTGCAGACGCTCGAGGAGGAAGGCTTCGCCGGGAAGAATCCGGTCACCCGCCACTACGAGCTCAACCGCAGGCTGTATGTGCTGGGCGCACAGCTCGTCGCCAACGACCCGAACGTGAAAAAGCTGATCCCGCTGGCGCATGCCGTTTCACAGAAGTACGACGTGTCGGTCAATATCAACACCATGCTCGGAAAAGAGGCGCTGCTGCTGTTCCGCGTGACGCGGCATTATAATAAGGATCTGGATTTCTTGAGCGCGGAGACTGCGCCGGCCTACTGCACCAGCTGCGGCAAGGTCATCATGGCCCAGTGGAGCGAGGCGCAGCTCAGCGCGTATTTCAACGGGCTGCACATGCGAGCCTTCCAGAAGCAGCCGATCACAGAGGAGGCGCTGCGCGAGGAGCTGCGCGTCACCCGCCGGCGCGGCTACGCGCTGTGCCAGGAGGAGTACGTCTCGGGCGTGTTCAGCATCAGCTTCCCGTATCGGGACCTGAGCGGGCACGACTATGCCTTCACGCTGATCGTGCCCATGCGCGACAAGAAGCGCATCATGCAGCCGGAGATCCTGCGCGAGATCCGCCAGCAGCTTCAGACGCTGTAAAGACGCAGGAAGGACGCACCGTTCGGTGCGTCCTTCCTGCGTCCGTGAGGCGGTTCACACCGTCTCGAGGCCGAAATACTTCTTTGCAAAATCCACCTGCTCCACCTTGAACTCTCTTCCGCGCAGGTAGTTGAGGATGCCGGCGTCGCTCGGGAAGGAGAAGACCAGCTTGTAGGAATACAGCGCCTGTCCTTTTTCCTCGTAGCCCTTGTTGAAGCGCTCGCTGCCGTACTTGCCGTCGCCCAGCAGCGGCCAGCCCGCGTGAGCCATCTGCGCGCGGATCTGGTGCGTGCGGCCGGTGAGCAGACGGCACTCCCCCAGCGAGAGCCCGCCCGCGGAGCGCAGCAGCCTGTACTCGGTGACCGCCGTACGCGCGCCCGGCTCGGGCGCGTTTTTGACGAAGACGCGGTTTTTCTGCGCGTCCTTGAAGAGATAGTTTTCCAGGCGGCCCTCCGGCGGCTTCGGCCTGCCCTGCACGACGCACAGGTAGTATTTCTCGATCTCGCGCTCGCGGATCTTCTCGTTGAGGATGCGCAGCGTTTCCGCGTTTTTGGCGGCGATGACGATGCCGCCGGTGTTGCGGTCGATGCGGTTGCACAGCGCCGGCGCGAAGGCGTTTTCCTCCCGGGGGCGCCACTCGCCTTTCTGGGCGAGATAGGCTTGAATATGGGCGATGAGCGTATTATAATCCCATACGCCCGCGCTGTGGCACAAAACGCCGGGGCGCTTGTCCGCGAGGAGGAGGTTCTCGTCCTCGTAGACGACGTGCAGCCGGGGCGTGCCGACTTTGAGCCAGGCGTTGTCCTCCCGGGGCTTTTCAAAAAACTCGTCGTTGATATAGAGCTGCAGCACGTCCCCCTCGGCCAGACGGGTATCCCGTTTGGCGCCCTTGCCGTTGAGCTTGATGCGCTTGAGGCGGATATATTTCTGCAGCAGCGATTCCGGCAGCAGCGGCACGGCTTTGCCGACGAAGCGGTCCAGCCGCTGCCCGGCGTCGTTGGATCTTACGCTAAGCTCTTTCATACAAGACGGGCCTCTTTCGGAGAGAGATTTTTGTGTGGTTTTTTTGATTATACAACGGAAATTTCCTGTTGACAAGCGGTAGCCGTTCAACTATAATACTTAAGCGACTGTGGCGGGAAGCGCCCGCCTGCGAGGTGCTTTTATGCGGCTTGACCTGAGAGAAATCATCGAGATCCCCGGCGGCTCCGTGCCCTTTTCCTGTGAGCTGGAGACGGAGGGGCTGGACTTTCCCTCGGTGCGGGCCTATCGGAAAAAGCCCTATGCGGAGGGCCGGGTCTACAACGAGGCGGGCATCCTCCATCTGACCGGGACGCTCACCGCGGAGATGACCTGCATCTGTGACCGCTGCGGCGCCGATTTCGACAGCGTGAAGGTGACAGACCTGAACGCCACCATCGTCGAGGAGGAGAGCGAGGAGTTTCCGGAGCTCTTTGTGCTCGACGGCAACGAGATCGACCTGGATGAGGTTTTGTCCACCTGCTTCATTCTGGATATGGAGACCAAGTTCCTCTGCAGAGAGGACTGCAAAGGCCTCTGCTCCACATGCGGCAAGAACCTGAACGAGGGCCCCTGCGGGTGCAGGAAACAACTGGATCCAAGATTTGCTGTACTTGAGC
>JAFUUR010000284.1 GCA_017477695.1 Oscillospiraceae bacterium
CTGCAGGATGGTGCGCTCGTAGGCGCTCAGCCCGGTGAGCTTCTTGTTGCCGATCACGATCAGCGCGTACAGCACGGCCGCGCCGAGGGCCAGCAGCACGCCGCGCAGCTCGCCGCCGGACGGGAGCCCGCCCTCGGCAGCGCCCGAGACGAACGCCATGCCGACCAGCGCCGCGAGCACGCACAGCAGCCTGCGCAGCGTCATCCTCTCGCGGAAGACGAGAGGCGAGAGCGCCACGAGGATGATCGGCGCCATGTAGTAACAAAGCGTCGCCGTGGCGACCGTCGTATACCGGTAGGACTCGAACAGCAGGATCCAGTTGAAGCCGAGCATCGCGCCCGTTGCGCACAGCCCCGGCAGCATCCGCCGGATGGCGGGGCCGGAGAGCCGGAAGCGCCGCAACAGCACGACCAGCAGCAGGAACGCCGCGCCCACGACGCCGCGCGCCATGGCGATCACCGAGGAGGGCAGGGGGACGCTGCGCACGAACAGACCGATGGTGCCGTATATGAACATAGACGCGATGACCTTCAGTCTCGCGGCGTTTTCGCGCTCCATAGCCCGCCTCCTTGCAATTTCTATTACTATATCACAAACGAAGAAGCTTGAAAAGCCCTTTTGCTTCCCGCACCGCTGTGGTAATATAGAGCAAAGGAGTGAGGCGTATGAAAGCAGACAGACCTTATCCCCGCTTCATCATCAGCGGGAAAGGGACGCGCTGGGTCGAGCAGGGGCACCCCTGGGTCTACGCGGCGGAAGTCCTGGCCGAGGAGGGCGCGTGCGAGAACGGCGCGCTGGCTGACGCGGTCAGCGAAAAAGGCAAGTACCTGGGCACGGGCTTCGTCAGCCGCGAGAGCAAGATCCGCCTGCGGCTGCTCTCCCGCAACGCCAACGATCGCTTTGACGAGGCCTTCTGGCGCCGCCGCATCCGCTATGCCTGGGATTACCGCAAGACCGTGATGGGCGCGGACCTTGGCTGCTGCCGCGTGATCTTCGGCGAAGCGGACGGCTTTCCCGGCCTGACGGTGGATAGATTTTCAGATATTCTGGTCACGCAGACACTCTCGGTGGGGATAGAACGCGTTAAAAACACGCTATTCCAACTTCTGGTGGAGATTTTACGGGAGGACGGCCGGGAGATCCGCGGCGTGTACGAGCGCAACGACGCGGCCATCCGCACCCTGGAGGGGCTGGAGCAGAACAAGGGCTGGTTCCCGCTGCCCGGGGAGGCGGCGCCTGCGAGCGCGGTCACGGAGATCTGCGAGAACGGCGTGTACTACGCGGTGGACGTGAAAAACAGTCAAAAGACCGGTTTTTTCCTCGACCAGAAGTATAACCGCCTGGCCGTGGCGCGCCTCGCCGCGGGGCGGCGCGTGCTGGACTGCTTTACGCATACCGGCTCCTTCGCACTCAACGCGGCACGCGGCGGCGCGGCGCACGTGACGGCGGTGGACGTGTCCGCTTCCGCCATCGAGATGGCGAAGGCGAACGCCCGGCGAAACGGTCTGGAGGATCGGATGGACTTCGTCGTGGCGGACGTGTTCGAGCTGCTGCCGCAGCTCAAGGCGCAGGGCGGCGCGCCCTACGACCTCATCATCCTCGACCCGCCGGCCTTCACCAAATCGCGCAGGACGGTCGGCAGCGCGGAGCGGGGTTACAAGGAGATCAATCTGCGCGCGCTGCAGCTCCTGCCCCGGGGCGGATACTTCGCCACGGCCTCCTGCAGCCACTTCATGCCGAACGAGCTCTTCGTCAAGATGCTCCGCTCCGCCGCGTACGACGCGGGGGTGGAGCTGCGGCAGATCGAGGCGCGCCAGCAGGCGCCGGATCACCCGATCCTGTGGAACGTCCCGGAGACGGACTATCTGAAATTCTATATCTTCCAGGTGGTATGAGCCGCATGGAGACCGGTCATGACGCAACCGGCCCGGAGCCTTCGCTCCGGGCCGGTTGCGCGTAAAGAGCCCGCCGGCGAGCCGCTTTGTGTTGACAGGTTTTTTGCTAAAAGATATAATGCACAATAGGAAACTATACTGCGCGCGCATATACGCGGGCTGTAAAAAGGAACGTACGGAAATGACTGTGAGAAAACGCGTGATGGCAATGCTGCTGTGCCTGCTGCTGTTCGTGACCATGCTGCCGATCTCCGCACTGGCGACGGAGGACACGGAGCCTGCGGAGGAAGCGGGCCTGTTAGAGCAGTCGGCGCAAGAGCCGGAAGCGGCGGACGGGGATGAGCTGCCGGGCGAGGAAGCGCCGGACGAGCCGGAGATCCCGGATGAGCCGGAGGCGGCGGAGCCGGTCGAGCTGCACTTCGTGCTGACGCCGGAGGCGGCGGAGCTCACGGTATATACGATCGATGAATGGGGAGAGAAGCAGGAGATCGCACCCGCGGAGGACGGGGCGTATCGCCTGCTCCCCGGCACGTATTCTTATACCGCTGTCTGCGAGGGCTTCGCGCCCGCGCTGGACGTAGCGCTTCTCGTGGAGGCGGGCGCCGGGCCCTTGGAGATCACCGTGGCGCTGGCGCCCGCGGAGACGGAGCGGACTGAGGACGCGCCCATCCCGGACGAGGTCACCATGGTGCCCATGGCCGTGGACGGGGAAGACGTCCCCACCTCCGGCACCTGCGGGGAGAACGTGACCTGGAGCCTGAGCGCTGACGGCACCTTGACCATCAGCGGCACGGGGGAGATGAAGAACTATGGTGTTACCACTACATGGGGCGATGAACTGGCTCCTTGGAGACAGGCAAAAGATAGAATTACCAGTGTCATAATCGAAAACGGCGTGACACATATCGGCGCATGTGCCTTTCTGGAATGCTTCAATTTGGCTAACGTTGAGATACCAAACAGCATCGTAAGCATTGGTAGTGGAGCTTTTGAGCACTGTGCCAACCTGACGCATCTTGCAATCCCTGCCGGGGTAAGTGAGTTGGAGGGATTCGTGTTCATGGGATGCTGTAAGCTGAAAACAGCGGGCCCAATGGGCAGCGGCTGCGATATTGAGTTCGGCTGGGATGCAGAAATACCCGGAGATGCTTTTGAGTATGCCGATTACTTGGAAACAATTACCCTTCCGGAGACAGTTAAGATAATCCGTTTTGGGGCTTTTAGTGGGTGCTCAAATCTGGCGAGGGTCGTCTTGCCGGCCGGCGTTGAAACTGTGGAAGGATATACTTTTTATGATTGTACAAAGCTGATTAGTGCCGGGCCGAGCGGCAGTGGCTGCAGCATAGAGTATCCCTGGACGACAGAAATACCTGATTCTGCTTTTGGGGACGCTAATTGCCTGAAAAGAGTTGTTCTTCCACAGAGTATTACAAGAATTGGTCAAGAAGCATTTGAAGATTGTACCAGCCTTAAGAGTATTACGATTCCAGATAACGTCACATCTATTGGCTTTGCGGCTTTTGCAAGGTGCGAAAGTCTGGAAGAAGTAACCCTGCCTCAGGATTTAGATGAAATCGGCGGATTCGCTTTCGGCGAATGCTCCAAACTGAAACGCGTTATCATCCCTGATGGCGTGACGAAGATAGGGTATGCAGCGTTTAAAGGCTGTGAGGACCTTTCCTATGTCAGGATTCCCTCAAGCGCCACCGACATGAACTATGACGATGGTGCTCTTGGGTCGGGAGCTTTTGCAGAGTGCCCGAAATTAAAAAGTGCCGGACCGATTGGCAGCAATTCCTGCATCGAATATGGTTGGACAGAAATACCTGAATGGGCTTTCCGCCAATGCGATGGGTTGGAAAGCGTTATTATTCCAGATAGCATAACGAGTATTGGCATGTATGCTTTTGAGAGCTGCTCCAATTTGACGAGCGTTGCGATTTCAGAAGGAATCACTTCTATACCAAGCGGTCTTTTCGCTGACTGTAGCAGCCTGGAAAGCATAGAGATTCCTAAAAGTGTTAACAGGATCGGTTCTTATGCTTTTAGCTCGTGCTCCAATTTGGGGAGTATTGTGATTCCGGAGGGGATCACTTCAATAGAAAGCGGGCTCTTTTATAATTGCAGCAGTCTGGAAAGTATAGAGATTCCAAAAAGCATTGCCTGGATCGCGGATAATGTTTTCTACGCATGCGATTCATTAACAGATGTCTTCTTTACCGGTAGCAGAGCTGAATGGGATCGTATTCTCTTGATGGATGAAGGAAATGCGCCGCTGAAGAGTGCCGCGATCCATTTTGGGGTTACTTCTCCATACGATAGTCTTGGCTACGCATATACCATCACCTTCAACAAAAACGCTTCCAAGGCGAGCGGGACCACGAAGAAGATGTCGGGCAAGGTCACTTCGAAGAAGACCCTAACCCCGAACGGGTTCAAGCTGACGGGGCACACCTTCGTCGGCTGGAACACCCGGGCCGACGGCAGCGGGACCTTCTATGCGGATAAGACCCCGGTTTATCAGGTCATCACCCGCAACAACCAGAAGCTGACACTGTACGCGCAATGGGCCGTAACGACCTATGCGATCAGCTATAACGCCAACGGCGGGACGGGCGCGCCGGCTTCCCAGACGAAGGAATACGGGAAAAGCATCGCGCTCAGCAGCGCCGCTCCCACCCGCACGGGCTATACCTTCCAGGGCTGGGCCACAAGTCAGAAGAATGCGAGCGCCGGAAAGGTCAGCTACAAGCCGGGCGCTGTATATAAGAGCAACGCAAAGCTGTCGCTTTACGCCGTCTGGAAAGCGGACAGTTACAAGCTGATCTACCACGGAAACGGCAGCACCAAGGGCTCCACGGCGACGGCGACGATCACCTATAACAAGGCGTTCACGTTCAAGAACGGCGGGTTTACCAAGACGGGCTACGTGTTGAAGGGCTGGTCTCTGACGGCGCACGCCCCCGCGGTGGATTACAGCTTCGACTATGCCGCGGGGCAGAAGCTCACGGCGGCCCAATGCGCGGCCTTCGCCGCGGCGCGGGGCTACGCGGGCACGGTCGACCTGTACGCGGTCTGGGGGCCGACGGAGTATAAGATCACCTACGAGGCCAAACCGGCGAGCGTAGGGGCCGCGCTGAGAAACGGCAACGCGGCCAAGTACAACGCGGTCAACGGCATCACCTTCGCACCGGCCTCTGCGGCGGGCTACGATTTTGAAGGCTTTTACAGTGACGCCGCCTGCAAAAAGCCGCTCAGCGGCTTTGAGCCGGGTACGACCGGAGCAAAGAAGGTATATCTCAAATTCACGCCGCACAGCTATACGATATGCTTTGACGCCAACGGCGGCGCAGCAAAGTCCGGCATGACAGCCACGAACTTCGAAGGGACGATCCGCAAGGTCGGGACGAGCTATACCCTCCCGGCGTTTTCCAAGATGTTCACGCCGCCCATGGGCTATCATTTTACCGGCTGGGATTGGGACACGGGCGCCTCCTGCACGACGCTGAAGGACAAGCAGAAGGTAAAGGATCTGGCGACTGCGGACGGCGCGACGGTCACGCTGAAGGCCAAGTATGACCCGAACGGTTATACGGTCGTGTTCAGCGCCAACGGAGGGACCTTCACAGACAAGAAGTCGAGCCGGTCGGTCGCGGCCAAGTACGACGCGGAGCTTTCCGTCCCGTCCGGCGCAGACCTGAGAGAGCGGGCGGGCTACCGCTTCGTCGGCTGGAACGTAAAGAACGACGGCAGCGGCGGGACGACCTATACGGATAAGGTCAAGAACCTGTCCGCGGCCAACGGCGGGAAGGTCACGCTCTACGCAGTCTGGAGCTATGAGATCACGCTGGACGGCAACGGCGGCACGCTCGAGGGCGGCGCGGCCAGCAAGACCGTTACCTTGATCTATAAGAGCAAAGCAATGCCGGGGGACGAGGGCTTTACCCGACCGGGCTGCACTTTCCGCGGCTGGACGACGACGAAGGCCGCTCTGGGGAAGGGGATACCCATCAAGGACGCAGGCGCCGTGAAGCCCGGCGTCACGGTCTACGCCGCCTGGAAGACGACCTACACTGGGATCACGGTGGTTTTGCACAGCAATAACGATGAGAACCTAACGAAGGAGCTTTCGGCCAAGACGAGCGCAGACAGTCTCCCAACGTTGGCAGAACTGAGCTGGAATCTGAAGTCTTTCCAAGGCTGGGCCCTGTCCGCGGATGGGAGCGGAACGAAGTATGCTGACGGCGAATCCCTGTCCAGAATCGCAACGAAGAGCAATACGAAGATCGATTTGTATGCGATCCAGTTCAAAGGCGTCAGTCAGACTTTTTTGGATCAGTGCTCAGCTGAATACAGAGAAGGGCCATATTTTGCAGCTTTATCAAGTGTAAAACTGACCGGAGATTATATTGAAGACATGATAGCAATTGCCTGCTCGCAAGAAGGGTACCATGAGGGTAACAGCAGAAGTGATTACGATGGGAGGAACACATCTGGTTATCTTGAATTCACGGAGTATAACAGATATTGCGGGAATTCAAGCGGAAAAGACCAAGGGTGGTGCAATTTCTTTGTGATGTGGTGCATAGATGCCGCGGATATCCCTGACAGTGTGTACCCCAAAGGAGCAAATATATTTGCAGCAGCAGATGTTGCGCGGATGAGAGAAAGAGGAATATATCACGATTATACCGGTCAGGAACTCAAAAGGGGGGATATGGTTTTCACAGGCGGCCACATCTATATTGTTGAAAATGCTGAAGGAGGGGTAGTCCATTCTGTCGAGGGGAACTGGGGGGATTGCGTGAGCCGCAATACAAACCACAATTATGGAGAAATCCAAGGAATAATCCGGCTCCAGTACTAAGAGAATAAGTGAAATAGGAGAGCACCCAGGATATATATCCCGGGTGCTCTTTATAATGATCATTACTTATCAGTTGTCTTTATCAGCGGAGCCGTCTTCCTCGGTGGCGTTGACGACGTCTTCAAAGTCGCCGATCTCCACCTCGATGTCCGCGTCCACGACCTCGGCGGGCGCGAGCTCCTCCTTGAGCGCCTCGATCTCCGCCTCCTTGGCGGCGATGCTCTCGCTGAGCGCCTCGGCCTGGGCGAAGAGGGAAGCAAAGAAGCCCTCGGGCGCGTCCTTGGCCTGCTCGTAGTAGAGCTTGCCGATCTCGGTGAAGACGCGCGTCAGCTCCTGGTTCTCGCCGTTGATCTCCAGGTTCATCTTGGCGATGCGGCCGTAGGACTTGGCGCGGCCGGCGCCCTGCGCGTAGATCTCGCGCACGGAACTGTTCTCGGCGGTGTCCTTGACCTTGTCGACGAGTTGCGTGACGGTCTCGCTCTGGGCGAACTCCTTGGCCTTGCCGACCAGATTGCTGATGGTGCCGGTGATGATGTCTCTGTAATCTGCCATGATACGTACCTCCGTTAGTTCGTTGTCGTTTCGTCCTGCCCGTCCTCCGCGTGCGGGGCGGCGGCCGCCCGGTTCACGTAGAGCGCCTCCGGGGGATGGGGCCGTCTGCTCTGGATCAGCAGAAGGACGAGGGTTATCACCACAAGCGCGAGAGAAAGCGCCTGGGATACGCGTATACCGGTACCCGGGATATAGAGGCTGTCCGTGCGCAGACCCTCGATCCAGGATCGACCGAGACCGTACCAGAAGTAGTACAGCAGCGTGAACTGCCCGTCGTAGCGGCGCAGGCCCCTGTACAGCAGGATCAGCAGCACGAGAAAGCCGATGAGGTTCCACAGGCTCTCATACAGGAAGGTGGGGTGGACGAAGATGGTCGTCCCGTCGGGCGCGGTGAGGCCCATGCGGCAGAAGATCTCCGTCTCGGCGCCGAAGGCCTCCCGGTTGAGGAAGTTGCCCCAGCGGCCGAGGATCTGCCCGGGCATGAGGCCCATGATCGCAAGATCCAGCATGGCGGTCGGCGGGATCTTCCTGCGCCGGCAGAAGACGAGCGCCGTCAGAACGCCGGCGATGATGCCGCCGTAGATGGCGAGCCCTCCCTCCCAGACGGCGATGATCTTGGACGGCTGCTGCAGATACTCGTCCAGCCGGAAGAGCACGTAGTAGCAGCGCGCGCCGAGGATGGACAGGGGGATGAGCCACAGCATCATATCGGTGAAATCGTCCCCCTTGATGCCGAAGCGGCTGCTGACGTGCGAGCAGAACAGCAGCGCGGAGATGAAGCCGATGGCGATGAGCACGCCGTAGAAATATATGTTTCTTCCGAATACCGTGAAGTATGACGGCGGATCGAGGAAAAGGTTCCCGAGGCCGGGAAAGCTGATACTCGAATCGCGCTGGATGGTTTGTACGAGGATGGGGAACATGGCTTATACCTTCTTCGGTTCCATAATGCTGCAGGCAAGCCGCTCCGGAGCCAGCGCCTCGCGCACGAAGGCCTCGCACTCCTCCACGCGGATCTCCTGCAGCAGCGCGATCGCGTCCAGCGAGCAGAAGCCGTCGAAGACGCCGCTCGCCATCGAGACGCAGACGCTGTCGAAATCCTCCAGCCCGCGCAGCCGCGCGCCGTAGGTGGCGCGCTTGGCCCGCTCGAAGCGGGCCGGCTCGAAGCCCTCTGCGGCGACGCGCGCGATCTCGGCCTTCAGCTCGTCCAGCACGCGGTCCGGCTGCGTGCTTTCACCCTCGACGGTCACCGTGCCGGTGCCGGCAGTGAAGTCCACATCATAGTCAAAGTCCCGGTTCAGCACGCCCTCGGCGTAGAGGCGGGTATAGAACGGGGAGGACGCGCCCGCGAGCATCCGCAGGGCCAG
>JAFUUR010000285.1 GCA_017477695.1 Oscillospiraceae bacterium
GGAACCTGAACAATCAGATCGGCGTCCCCATGACGCTCTCGCGCATCACGCCGGAGCACGAGGTCGCGGTCGTGGAGATGGGGATCTCCGGCTTCGGGGAGATGCGCGTGCTCGCGCAGATGGCGCGGCCGGCGATCGGCGTGTTCACCGTGATCGGCCACGCGCACCTGGAGTTCCTGCACGATCTGAACGGCGTGCTCAAAGCCAAAACGGAAATGCTGGAGTATATGGCGGACGACGCGGTGATCGTCGTAAACGGCGACGACGCGCTGCTGCGCGGCTTTTCCTGCAGGCAGAGGAAGTTTACCGTCGGCCTGGGGGAGGGCTGCGACCTGCGCGCCGAGGATATCGCGATGACGGCGGGAGGAGAGACCTGCTGCACCCTCGTTGCGGCGGATCGGCGCATCCCGGTGGTGATCCCGGCCTTCGGGCGGCACGTGGTCTACGCCGCGCTCGAGGCGGCGGCGGTCGGCCTGCTGATGGGCCTGAGCGGAGAGCAGATCGCCGCAGGCATGCTGCGCTTCAAAAACGTCGACCATCGCGCGGCGGTGCTCGATACGGGCCGCCTCACACTGATCGATGACAGTTATAACGCAAATCCCGACTCGGTCAAGTGCGGGATCGATTCGCTCCTCGCCCTGCCGGGGAGGCACATCTGCATCCTGGGCGACATGCTGGAGCTCGGCGAGGAGTCGGAGGCGATGCACCTTGACGTCGGGCGCTACGCCGCCGCGCACGGCGTGGACGAGGTCTGGGCCTACGGCAGGCTCGGCGCGGCCTTCTGCAAGGGCGCGGGCTGCGCCGGCCGCTTGTTCCCGGACCGGGAGGCGCTGCTGGCCGCCGCGGCGGGCGAACTGCGGCAGGGAGACGCCGTGCTGGTCAAGGCCTCCAAGGGTATGCGCTTCTGGGAGATCGCGGACGCGATCAAAGAGACGGGAGCGGACGCATGAGCGCCGCGCACGCGCGCCCGGCCACGGCGGTGTTCCTCGATATCGACGACACGCTGCTGGATTTCCACAAGGCGGAGGCCATCGCCCTGAGCAGGGCGCTGACCGAGCTGGGGGTCGAGCCGACAGAGCGAACGCTGCGCCGCTACAGCGAGATCAACAAGAGCCAGTGGGAGCTGCTGGAGGACGGGCTGCTTACGCGCGAGCAGGTGCTGCTGCGCAGGTTTGAGATCCTGTTTGCGGAGCTGGGTGTAAATATCTCCGCCGCCGGGACGCGCGACCTCTACGAGCGCTACCTCTCCATCGGGCACTATTTCATGCCGCACGCCCCGGAGCTGCTGGACGCGCTGTACGGCCGCTATCCGCTCTACATCGTTTCCAACGGGAGCGCCGTCGTACAGGCCGGGCGGATCGCGAGCGCCGGTATCGCCGGATACTTCGAGCGGATCTTCATCTCGGAGGAGGTCGGCTGCGAGAAGCCGACGCGGGCGTTTTTTGACCGCTGCTTCGCGCAGATCCCCGACTTCGACCGCGAGCGTGCGATCGTCGTCGGCGACAGCCTGACCTCGGACATCCGCGGCGGGATCAACGCGGGGATCCGCACCTGCTGGTACGACCCGATGCGCCGCGCGCCGCGCCCGGACATCCTGCCGGACTACCGCATCGAGGATCTGTTGGAGCTGCCGCCGCTGCTTGCGCGTATTTTCCCGGACTGAACAACAAAGCATGAGGCCCTGCCAGGCGGCAGGGCCTCATGCTTTGCCTCACTGCAGCGTCACCTGCAGGCGGACGGGGTTGTGGTCGGAATTCTCAAAGCCGAGATCCACGCTCTCCACGCTCTCAAGCTGCACGTTGGGGGAGAGGATGAAGCCGTCGATCACGTAATACTGCGTGTTCACCGTGTCGGCGGGATCATAGGGCTGATTCAGGAGGCGGCAGGTCGGCGTGCTCAGATCGTACGCGAACTGCCAGCCGTCCGGCAGGAGCAAAGCGTCCAGCGTGCCAACGGCCCAGAGCTCCGGGTGCGTGTTGGGATACACATCCAGGCTACCCGGGAAGACCTGGTTGAAGTCCCCACCGGCGATCACGTAGTTGCCCTTCTCATATTCGCTGCGGATGAACTCGCGCAGCTGGTTGGTCTGGGCGATCTTGCCCTCGCCGTCGTCGTAAGCCTCCAGGTGCAGATTGACCAGAACGAGCTGGCTGTCGCTGCCTTCGATGGGCAGATAGCTGACCAGCAGGCAGCGCTTGAGATTGGCCGTGCTGACCGGCCAGGAGAACGGGCAGGGCAGCGCGATGCGCTGGGCCGCGGCGATCTCATACCGGGTCATGGTGTACAGGCCGCTGTTGACCTTGCCGATGGGCGGCAGGGGATAGGGGACGAAGCGGCAGGAGTAGTTCAGCGCGTGCACGCGGGACTGCGCCTCGCTCCCGGTGAGATAGTCCGCCTCGTTGATGCCGTAGGTCCGGGAGGAGTCGACGTCCACCTCCTGCAGGAGGATGAGATCGGGCGTGTCGCCGCCGTAGAGATAGGCGTTCACACCGTTGAGGTATTCGCCCACGGCGTTGGGCCCCGCCGCCTTGACCTCGGAGCCGCCGTCCATGAAGAAGTCGGACGCCTTGCCGAGCCCGCCGTAGCCGACGTTCCAGGACAGCACGTCAAGCGTCTGCCCGGCGGCGATCTGCGCGGGCGCGCTCTCGAGCAGCGCCAGATCCTCCACGTCCGCGGGCTTATATTCCGTCACCGTCAGCCAGCCGAACAGACCGCCGACGGCGAGCACGATCACGAGTATGAGAATGAGCAGGATCTTCAACAGCTTTTTCATCGGATCATCCTCCACCAAACAGAGTAAAGCCATTGTAGCATCTTTTTGAAAAAGCTTCAAGCCTTGGCAAAATCTTGTGTATTTCTCCGATTGCCAAGGCAGGCCGCTTATATTATAATGCCAATGCATCTTAAATAAATACGCGGAGGAAGACATGAGCTACGAAAGAATCAAGCAGCAGGACCCGGAGATCTACGCGTCCATGATGCGTGAGCTGCAGCGCCAGCAGGATCATTTGGAGCTGATCGCTTCGGAAAACTTTGTGAGCGAGGCCGTGATCCAGGCGATGGGCAGCCATCTGACCAATAAATATGCGGAAGGCTATCCCGGCGCCCGCTACTACGGCGGCTGCCAGTACGTAGATGAGGTGGAGCGCCTCGCGATCGAGCGCGCAAAGGCCATCTACGGCGCGGAGCATGCGAACGTGCAGCCCCACGCGGGCTCGCAGGCGAACATCGCGGTGTACCTCGCGCTGCTCAAGCCGGGCGACACGATCCTCGGCATGGGGCTCGATCACGGCGGTCACCTGACGCACGGCTCCAAGGCCTCCATTTCCGGCAAGGTGTACAACGCCGTGTCCTACGGCGTCTCCCCGGAGACGGAAATGATCGACTATGACGACGTGCTGCGCATCGCGAAGGAGTGCCGTCCGCAGATCATCGTAGCCGGCGCCAGCGCCTATCCCCGCTTTATCGACTTTGCCCGCTTCCGCGAGATCGCGGACGAGGTGGGCGCCTATCTGATGGTGGACATGGCCCACATCGGCGGCCTGGTCGCCGCGGGCGTGCACCCCAATCCCGTCCCGTATGCGGACGTGGTGACCTCCACGACGCACAAGACCCTGCGCGGCCCGCGCGGCGCGGTCATCCTGAGCAAGGAAGCGATCGGCAAGAAGATCGACAGCGCCGTCTTCCCGGGTACGCAGGGCGGCCCGCTCATGCACGTGATCGCGGCCAAGGCGATCTGCTTCCAGGAAGCGCTGCAGCCGGAATTCAAGGCCTATCAGGAGCAGATCGTCAAGAACGCCGCTGCTCTGGCCGACGAGCTGAAGGCGCGCGGCGTGCGCCTCGTCTCCGGCGGGACGGACAACCACCTCATGCTGGCGGACGTGATGAGCCGCGGACGGACCGGCGCCGAGGTGCAGGAGCTGCTGGACCGGGCCAATATCACCGCCAATAAGAACGCCATCCCCTTCGACACGCTGCCTGTCAAGCAGACCAGCGGCCTGCGCCTGGGCACGCCCGCGACCACGACCCGCGGCATGAAGGAGCCCGAGATGCGCCAGATCGGCGCGATGATCTGCCGCCTGCTGGACGAGGGCGAGAGCGCCGTCGCCGAGGTGAAGGAGCAGGTCATCGACCTGTGCGAGCGCTTCCCCCTGTACCCCGAGCTGTAAAACCGCATATGAAACCGAAAGCCCGCGTGAGCCGTACCGTGTTCACGCGGGCTTTATTCTGTTTCCTCTAAGCACTGCGAGGCGATGGATCGTGATCCAGCGCTTGCGCCGAGCTGCCGGGGGCTGCGTGCGTGCGGGGCGAATCAGAGCTCCGCGATGACCTCACACTCGATCAGAAAATCCTTGGGGAGCCTTGCGACCTCCACGCAGGAGCGGGCGGGGAAGGGCTCGGTGAAGTACTCCGCGTAGATGGCGTTGACGGCGGCAAAATCGTTCATGTCCTTGAGGAAGACGAGCGTCTTGACGACCTTGCTCATGCCGCTGCCCGCGGCCTCGAGGATGGCGGCGATGTTCCTGAACACCTGATGGGCCTGGCCCTCGACGGTGTCGGCCACGGTCCCGGTGGCGGGATCCACGCCGATCTGGCCGGAGGTGAAGACCAGATTGCCGACGATCTGCGCCTGGGAGTAGGGACCCAGTGCGGCGGGGGCTTTTTCGGTTGCTACGACTTTCATGTGCATATCTCCTTTTCAGTGATTACGTTTTATTCGATCTCCACGCCATAGCCGTGCTCGGTGAGACGGGCGATCAGAGCCTTGCCGTGCTCCGCGCCGCCTACTTCGCAGGCGATATGGACGCTGGTCTCGTTGGGATTGAGGTTCGCGGTGAGCCGGTCGTGCTCCACGGACATGATGTTCCCGCCCGCGTCGGCGATGACGTTCAGCAGCTGCACGAGACTGCCGGGACGGTCCAGCAGCTTGACGAGGAAGCGGATGCGCCGGTTGCGGGCGACCAGCCCCTGCTCGATGATGTTCTGAATAAAGCTCACGTCGATGTTTCCGCCGGAGAGCACACACACCACGCGCTTGCCCTTCACGTCCAGCTTCCCGCTCAACACGGCGGCGAGCGGCGTCGCGCCCGCGGGCTCCACCACCTGCTTGCAGCGCTCGATCAGCAGCAGGATAGCGTTGGCGATCTCCGCGTCGGAGACGGTGACCACACCGTCCGCGTGGCGGTTGATGAGCTCCACGGCGATATCGCCCGGCGCTTTGACGGCGATCCCGTCGGCGATGGTGTTGGCAGTGTCGGTGGTGCACAGCGCGCCCGTGGCATAGCTGCGGGCGATCGCGTCCGCCCCCTCGGCCTGCACGCCGTATACCTTGACGCGGGGATTGATGAGCTTGACGGCGGAGGCGATCCCCGCCAGCAGGCCGCCGCCCCCGGCCGGCGCCACGATCACGTCCACGTAGGGCAGGTCGGAAAGGATCTCCAGCCCGAGGGTGCCCTGCCCGGCGATGACCTCCGGGTCGTTATACGGGTGCAGGAAGGCCGCGCCCTCCTCCTCGCAGATGCGCCGTGCCTCGGCGTAAGCGTCGTCATAACAGTCCCCCGCGAGGACGACCTTCGCGCCGTAGCCCTCCGTCGCCTGGATCTTGGCGATGGGCGCCGCCTTGGGCATGACGATCGTCGCCGGGATGCCGAACTTGTGCGCGGCGTATGCCACGCCCTGCGCGTGGTTCCCGGCGGATGAGGCCACCACGGGGCAGGCCTCGCCCGCCTCGATCATGGAGGCAATCTTGTTGCTCGCGCCGCGGATCTTGAAGGAGCCGGTCTTCTGCCGGTTTTCACATTTCAGATAGATCTGGCCGCCGGTCATGGCGGAGAAGGTCGACGACAGGTCCAGCTCGGTATGGTGCAGAATAGGTTTGAGGCGCTCGGAAGCGCGCTCAAGGTCGCGCAGTTCGATTTCCATAGCTTCCATCCTCCTTTGCACTTAGATTGTACTCTATATCCTCCCCAAATTCAATACGAAAAAACGGGCCGGGACGCATGGCGCCCCGGCTCGTAAACGCTGTGTAAGCTCAGCCCTTCAGGTGCTCGAGCACGTAGGACAGGATCTCTCCGCGGTCGATCACATCCTTATGCAGCACTTCCTTTTCCCGCAGGCCTGCGAGCCCGCGCGGGATCGGCAGCCCGCTCAGCGCCGCGAGGCGCTCCATCTGCTCAAACTCGTCCCCCCGCGTGTCGCCCCCGACGGCGCGCAGCACCGCGGCGGGGAACTTGAAAGGCGAAGCGGTGGAGAGGACGACTACCGGCGCGTGCGCCGGATTATCCCGTTTATACGCTTCCGCCACGTGGAAGGCAACGGCGGTGTGCGTGTCGCAGAGATAGCCGTAGTCCCGCCAGACGCGGCCGATGGTCTCGGCCGTCTCGGCCTCGTCGCAGCAGCCCGCGGAGAACACCGCGCGGATCTTCTCCATCGCGGCCGCGGGCATCTTGTAGAAGCCCTCCTCGCCGAGCTGCCGCATGCAGGCAGAGACCAGCGCCGTGTCGCCGTCGGAGGCGAGGAACAGCAGCCGCTCCAGATTGGACGATACCAGGATATCCATGCTCGGTGAGATCGTCTTGACGAACTCGCGGTTCTTGTCATATACAC
>JAFUUR010000286.1 GCA_017477695.1 Oscillospiraceae bacterium
CCCCGTCTCGCCGGCGCTCGCGCTGCGGAACAGGATGCTCATGATGCCCTGCGGCAGGTTCCAGGCCTGGCACTTGTTGCCCGCGACGAATTCCTTCAGCGCGGTGTTGTTGTTATAATGGCCCAGGATGACGCGGGAGGTCATACCTTCGTGGGCGTACATATCCATGCCGTCCAGCGGTGCGGACATGGACATCACGGTCAGATTTTTGGGAGAACCGGTCTCCAGGAATCTCTCCTCCAGCGCGAAGGACAGCTCTTTCGCCACGCAGGAGTTGGACACGCCGGCGAGGGCGACTACGTCGCCGTCTTTTACCAGAGCGTCGACCGCTTCACGGGCGGAAGCGTACAGTTTGTTTTTCAACTCGCAGTCTCCTTTCAGATTCTTCCGGAAAAGCTTTGTGCCGGGCACGCCCCGTGCGGAGTATGCCCGGCACGGTTCAGGAGTAAAAAGTTATTTCTTTTTCTTGGCCTTTGCCTTCTCCACGAAGCCCTGCTCGAGATCCAGGACCTCCTGCTCGCTCAGGCCGTACTGGGTGAGGTAGTAGACGCTGTCCTCGCCCAGGTCGGGCGCGCGCTTGACAAGCGCGGGCGTCTTGGACATCTTGATCCACGGGCCGCGGCGCTTGACGGTCCTGTTCTCCTTGAAGGAGGGCGGCGTCTCCACCTCGACGAGCGTGCCGCGATCCCACAGGACCTCGTCCGCGCTGACCTCGGCGGTGCTCTTGATCTTGCAGCAGGCGATGCCGGCGGCCTCCATCAGGGCGATCGGCTCGCTGATATCGTCGTACTGCTTCAGCCAGGCTTCCACGTTCTCGACCAGGTACTTGATGTTCTTGGTGCGGGCGGTGTTGTCCGCGACCAGAGGATCGTTCGCGAACTCCGGCCGGCCCATGACCGTGCACAGGCTGTTCCAGCCCTTGGGGCTGTAGGCGGAGATGACGCAGCTCTGACCGTTGTTGCCGTTGTAGACGCCGTAGGGCGCCATGTTGGCGTAGTGGTTGCCGGTGCGGGAGGGCTTGGTGCCCAGATTCAGGGCGCCCTCCATCATGGAGTTGATGCCGACCATGCCGTCGAGCAGGGAGATGTCGATGTGCTGGCCCTCGCCGGTGCGCATCTTGTGGTACAGCGCGGCCGCCATGGCGAAGGCGGCGTTGAGCGCGCCGACGTAGTCGCCCACGGGGACGCCCATACGGGCCGGAGGACCGGAGGGATCGCCGTTGAGGTCCATGATGCCGCTCATGCCCTGGGCGATGACGTCGTAGCCGGGCTTGCTGCTGTAGCCGCCGGTCTGGCCGCAGGCGGAGACGGACATGTAGATGATGTCCGGCTTGACCTGCACGACGCTCTCATAGTCCAGGCCGAACTTCTTCATCTGGCCGGGCTTGTAGCTCTCGGCAATGACGTCCGTGTCCTGGATCATCTTGTAGAGCAGCTCCTTGGACTTCGGGTCATCCAGCGCGAGGACGATGGACTTCTTGCCGCGGTTGGAGAAGTGGTGGAACAGGGCCTGTCCCTCCATGCGCGGGGAAACGCCGCGGATGTCGTCGCCGGCGATGGGGCGCTCCACCTTGATGACCTCGGCGCCGAAGTCCGCCAGGAGGGCGGTCGAGCCGGGGCCGGCCAGGTTGCTGGTAAAGTCGAGTACGCGGATACCGTCAAAAATGTTAGCCATAGCCGTCACCTCCCTTATTTACCGGTGAACTGCGGCTTCTGCTTGGACAGGAACGCGTTGACGGCGGCGGGGTAGTCCGAGGTCAGCTCGCACTCGCCCTGCAGCTCGATCTCGCTCTGATTGATGAGCGCCCACTCGTTGTAGTTGACTCTGTTGATGAGGCTCTTGATGTTCGCGTAGGAGACGGTGGGGCCGTGGGAGTACTTCTTGATGTACTTCTGCACGGTCTCCTCCAGCTTCTCCGCGGGGACGGCCTCGGTGAACATGCCCCACTCGGCGCCCTGCTTGCCGGTGAACAGCTTGCCGGACATCATCAGCTCAGTCGCGCGCACGGTCCCCACCGCGCGGGAGAGGAACAGGGAGCAGCCGCAGTCGGGCACGAAGCCGATGTTCACGAAGGCGAAGGTCGCCTTGGAGGCCTCGTCGATGATGCTGAAGTCGCAGGCCAGGGCCAGGGCGATGCCGGCGCCGGCGATGGCACCCTCGACCCAAGCGATGACGGGCTTCTTCACCTGGCGGATGCGCCACAGGGCGGCGCCCAGGGCGCGGCAGGACTGGCGGGTGCCGCGGATGTTGTTGTCGATGCGGTACTTCATGGCGCCGATATCGCCGCCGCCGGAGAAGTTGCCGCCGGCGCCGCGGATGACGACCGCGCGCACGCTGTCATCATAGTCGCAGGCGTCCAGGCAGTACATCAGCTCGGGAGCCACGTCCACGTTGAGGGGGTTGCGCTTCTCGGGACGATTGAGCGTGATGTAGCCGACGTTGTCTTTTACTTCGAAAAGCAAGTACTGCAAATCCATACTCTCTCGCCTTCCCTTCTTACTTGTCCTCGGCGCAGAGGTCGTTGCCGACGATCATACGCTGGATCTGGTTGGCACCCTCGAAGATCTGGTACAGCTTCGCGTCGCGGAAGCGCTTCTCGACCGGGTAGTCGCGGCTGTAGCCGTTGCCGCCCATGATCTGGACCGCGTCCTCGCAGACCTTCATGCCGGCGTCGGAGGCGAAGTACTTGGCGGCGGAGGCCAGGCGGCCGTCGCGGATGCCCTCGTCGGCGCACTTGCAGACGTACCAGGTGAACTGACGGGCGGCGTTCAGGCGGGTGAACATGTCGGCCAGCATGAAGCTGACGCCCTGGTTCTTGCAGATGGGCTTGCCGAAGGTCTTTCTGGTCTTGGCGTACTCAACGGCGCACTCGAGCGCATACTGCGCGTTGCCGATGGCGCCCGCGCCGGAGGAGGGACGGGTGTAGCCCAGGGAGGTCATGGCGATGCCGAAGCCCTTGCCTTCCGCGCCGATCAGGTTGGCGACGGGGACCTTGACGTCCTCGAGGACGACGTCGTTGGTGGCGGAGGTACGGAAGCCCATCTTGTCCTCGTGCTTGCCGATGGAGATGCCGGGGGTCTTCATGTCGACCAGGAAGGCGGAGATGCCCTTGGCGCGCAGGCTCAGATCGTGGGACGCGAAGAAGATGCCGAAGTCGGCGTCCTCGGCGGCGGTGATGAAGCTCTTGCGGCCGTTGAGCACGAAGTACTCGCCCTCGCGGGTGTAGCGGGTGGTCAGGGAGCTGGCGTCGGAGCCGGCGTCAGCCTCGGTCAGGGCGAAGCAGCCGCGGCCGCCGGCGGTGAGGCGATCGGCGATCCACTTCATCTGCTCGGGCGTACCGGCGACCTTGACGGGGACGGAGGCCATGTAGCAGACGGCCACGTTGCCGGAGAAGCCGGCGTCGCCGCGGGCGAGCTCTTCCTTCACCAGGGTGTTCTGGAAGATGGTGCCGCCAAGTCCGCCGTATTCCTCGGGCAGGGTGAGGTAGGTCAGACCCATCTCATACGCCTGACGGAACAGGTCGTTCATGACTTCCTTTTCCACGTCGAGGGCAGCGGTCTTGGGAATGATCTCTTTGTCCGCGAAGTCGCGAACCATCAATCTAAGATCCTGCTCAGCGGTGGTAAGCAGATAACGGTTGTCTCTCATAGTGGTACCCTCCAATTAATTTATTTGTCCTATGTGTCTTGCACATACGGGCTTACGGTTTTTAGCTCCCGGAGGAGCGGGCGCGGCCCTCCGGCCGCTCAGAGCTGGAAGCCGCGGATGGTCTCCACGCACTCCTTCATCATGTCCTCGATGATCTGGCGCACGGGGAGAACGTCGTGGACGACGCCGGTGACCTGACCGAGGCAGATGGTGCCGCAGTGGTCGTAGTCGCCGTTTTCAAAGAAGAGCTCCTGCGCCTTGACGCCGGACATATCCTCCGCGACGGCGGAGAAGGGCAGGCCCTGCTTCTCGCGCGCGGCGACGCTCTTGGCCATCTCGCTCTTGTAGGCGCGGGTGGTGTTGACGTAGGAGCGCAGCAGGAGGATGGTATCCAGTTCGTTGGTGTTCGCGGCGAGGTGCTGCTTGAGCGGATCCAGCACCGGGCACTCCTCGGACAGCAGGAAGCGCGTTCCCATGTAGACGCCCTGCGCGCCGAGCATCAGCGCCGCGGCCATCTGCCGCCCGGTACCGACGCCGCCCGCAGTGATCACCGGGACGTCCAGCACCTCCACGCAGCGCGGCGTGAGCACCATGGTGCCGATGTCGTTCTCGCCGGGGTGACCGGCGCACTCGAAGCCGTCCGCCACGATCATGTCGCAGCCGGCCTTCTGGGCCTTCAGCGCGTGCTTGGCGATGGTGCACTTGTGGATCCAGACCATGCCGTTTTCCTTGAACTTGGCGATCATGTCCTCGCTCGGGATGCGCCCGGCGGTCTCGATGATCTTGACGCCCTCTTCCCCGCAGACGCGGATGAAGCCGTCGTAATCCGGCACGTAGAGCGAGGGCAGCAGCGTGATGTTCACGGCAAAGGGCTTGGAGGTGATCTCCTTGACCTTGCGGATCTCCGCGCGCAGGTCCTCCGCAGTCCGGTGGGTGGAGGAGGACAGCACGCCGAGGCCGCCCGCCTCGGACACCGCGCCGACCAGGCCGGCCCGCGCGATCCACTGCATGCAGCCCTGTACGATGGGATACTCGATGCCGAGCATCTCCGTGACCTTGGTCTTGATCTGATAGCTCATGGCGCTTCTCCTTATCTGCCCTTGAAGTCGGGCTTGCGCTTTTCCTTGAAGGCCGTGACGCCCTCCTGCCTGTCCTCGGTGCCCATCAGCACCATCAGCGCCAGCGCCTCGGCACGAAGGCCGGTCTCGATATCGGTGGTGGCGGAGGAGAGGATGAGCCGCTTGACCACGGCCATCGCGAGCGGCGCGCGCTGGATCATGACGTTCGCCAGCGCCTTGGCCTCGTCCAGCAGCTGCTCCTGCGGGACGCACTTCATCGCCAGGCCCGCGTCGACCGCCTCCTGGCCCTTCAGGATGCGCCCGCCGAGGATGATCTCCTTGGCGCGGCCCACGCCCACGATGCGGCTCAGCCGCTGCGTGCCGCCGGCGCCGGGAATGATGCCCAGCTTGGTCTCGGGCAGGCCGAACTGCGCGTTCTCGCTGCACAGGCGGATATCGCAGGCCAGGGCGATCTCGCAGCCGCCGCCGAAGGCGTAGCCGTTGACCGCGGCGATGACCGGCTTGGAGCCCGTCTCGATCATGCGCAGGGCGTAGTCCAGATCGCGCTGCTTGATGCCGTACTCCGCCGTTCTGGGCTTGGCGAACTTATTCACGTCCGCCCCGGAGACGAAGGCCTTCTGGCCGGCGCCGGTGATGATGACGGCCTTGATCTCGTCGTTCTCCTCGACCCACTCCATGAACTCCCGCAGCTCGCGCCAGCAGTCGTCGCTGAAGGCGTTGTGCACCTGGGGCTTGTTGACCGTGAACACGGCGATGCCGTCCTCGATCTCCAGCAGGAAATTCTCGAATACTTTCTCGCTCATAGTTGTGCCTCCCTTTTACATTGTTGATTTTCGTATATCGTCGGCGCGCCTGGGTGGAACGCCGCTTGTGGCTTTCTTGTCAATCGCGGGCGGCATGCGCCCGCGCAGGCGTGAGAGCGGTCACAACTTTCCCCGTTCCGCGCCGAAATGGATCGTCCATACATCGCTGCATTTATTGTATAATTTTTGTCTATTAAACACAATAAACACATAGTTTTTGGCCCTTACAATTGTTTGTTTCGCACATAATATTCTCTTGTTCCCGGCACAATCACTTCTTGTTGGATACAAGAATTTGTTGTGCCAAATATTTGTCATTCTTTGTAGCGAAATTAACAAATCTATGTTATGTTGGTTTTACCTATAATAAAAAAGACGGCTCCGGAGAGCCGTCTCGGGAGGGCCGTCAATCAAAGCACCGTGCGGCAAGCCGCACACGGAGAAAACAAAATGGATATCAATCAGCTTCGTTACTATCTTGAGGTCTGCAGCTGCAGCAGCATTTCCAAGGCCGCGGAAAAGATCCAGATGTCCCAGCAGGGACTGAGCCTCTCCATCCGCCGGCTGGAGGACGAGCTCGGCTGTGACCTGTTCTATCGCAAATCCAACGGCATCGTCCTGACGGAGGTCGGCAAGAAGGTGCGGGCCGAGGCCTCGCGTATCGTCAGCATCGCGGACGATATCTACAAGCTCTGCCGGGGCGGAAACGACAATCCCGGCCGCCTGTCCATTGCGATCTCGACGAGCATGATCTCCCGCATTCCCGTGGAATTCCAGCGTTTTCTGCTCACCGGCAGCAGCGATCTCGACGTGCATCTCGTGGAGATGTACTCCCCCGAGTGCGCCAGGGCCGTCAGCAAGGCGGAGGTGGACTACGCCGTCCTGTATGGGGATGAGGACGTACGCGGCCTGCAGGCGATCCACCTGGATACGCTGCAGCAGATCATCCTCGTCAACAAGCAGCACCCGCTCGCCGTGAAGGACGAGCTTGAGATGCGCGACCTCAACGGGCTGCCCTTCGTCCTGCCGAACGCGGTCACCTATCCTGCGCGCCTGTTCCGGCAGCGCTGCGCGGAGGCGAACGTCGAAGTCTTCAAGGCCTACGAGAGCGACATCCCCTCGCAGACGGTGGAGATCATCTCCAACAATCCCCTGCTTGTGACGCGCCTGTGCACGGTCGACCTCAAGGGAAACGACATGTTGAAAGTGAAAGCGATCCCTGTCAAGGACGCAGACTTCTCCATCCCGGTCTACCTGGTGCACAAAAAGGACCGGCAGCTGAACGTGTACGACAACATGTTCCTCATGCTGGTCAAGAGCTTCTACCATCTCTGAGCGGCGCGCCGCCCAACCCCGTAACCCGCACGCGTTAAGCGGTCGAATTATAGAAAGAAGGAGAGCGTCTATGAAAATTCTCGTATTTGTCAAACAGGTCCCGGATACCGTGGACGTAAAGATCGACCCCAAGACCGGCAACATCTGCCGCGACGGCGTCCAGAGCACCGTCAACCCCTACGACATGAACGCCATCGAGGCCGCCCTGAAGGTCAAGGAGGCCGTCGGCGGCACCGTCTGTGCCGTCAGCATGGGCCCCCCGCAGGCGATGGCCGTGCTCGACCACGCGCTGGCCATGGGCTGCGACGAGTGTTATCTGCTCAGTGACCGCGCCTTCGGCGGCGCCGACACCCTCGCCACCGGCTACACCCTGGCCAAGGCCGCCGAGAAGATCGGCGACTACGACCTGCTGCTCTTCGGCAAGTGCGCCACCGACGCCGAGACCGCGCAGACCGCGCCCATCGTGGCGGAGTTCCTGGGTGTGCCGCAGGTCACCCTGGCGGACAGCCTCGAGATCAAGGACGGCTGGGCTTACTGCCGCCGCGACCTCGGCTCCGCCTATCAGGACGTGAAGGTCAAGCTGCCGGCCATGGTCTCCGTGACCGAGAACATCAACAACCCGCGCTTCCCCACCGCCAAGGGCATCTTCACCCGCGGCCGCAAGCCGCACTACACCTGGGACGCTGCCGCCGCCGAGTGCGACACCGCCAGGACCGGCGTCGCGGGTTCTCCCTCTGTCAACAAGAAGATCTTCGAGCCGCCCAAGCACAACACCGACACGACCTACTTCAACGGTGAGATCGAAGAGATGGCCAAGGCCTTCGTCGACGCCCTCGAGGCCGAGCACAGGATCTGATCGGAAAGGAGAAAGAAGAACATGAATAAAGCTGATTACAAAGGGATCTGGGTATTCGCCGAGCAGGAGAACGGCGTCCTTTCCTCCACCCCGCTGGAGCTGCTGGCCAAGGCCATCGATCTCAAGGCAAAGCTCGGCGGCACCGACGTCATCACGGCCGTCCTCCTGGGCAAGGACGTCGCCGGCATCAGCGACACGCTGTTTGCACAGGGCGCCGAGCAGGTGATCGTCCTGGAAAACGACGCGCTCGCCGTCTACAAGCACCGCGTCTACGCGAACGCGCTGGTGAAGCTCGTTGAGAAGCACAAGCCCTCCATCTTTCTCTTTGCCGCCTCCCCCATCGGCCGTGAGCTCGCGCCGCGTGTCATGGCCCGCCTCGGCACCGGCCTGACCGCCGACGCCATCGACCTGGACGTCGACGAGGACGGCACCTTCGTGCAGACCACGCCCAACTTCGGCGGCAACATCCTCTCCCACATCGCCATCCCCGAGAAGCGCCCGCAGATGTGCACCGTGCATCCCAAGGTCTTCGAGCCCATCGCGCCGATCGCCGGCGCCTCCGGCGTCGTGATCACCGAGGATATCGATGTGTGCGACGACGAGGACTTCGTCATCCTCAACACCGAGGAGAAGGTCTTCGCGAGCCAGCCCATCGACAAGGCGAACGTCGTCGTGGCCGGCGGCTTCGGCGTCAAGAACGAGGAGGACCTCGCCCTGCTCAGCACGCTCGCCGAGCTCATCGGCGGCCAGGTCGGCTGCTCCCGTCCTCTGCGCGAGACCGGCATGCTCGGTCACGAGCTGCAGATCGGCCAGAGCGGCGCCACCATCACCCCCGAGCTCATCATCAACGTGGCCATCTCCGGCTCCGTGCAGTACATGGCGGGCATGGACAAGTCCAAGTGCATCATGAGCATCAACAAGGACCCCAACGCCACCATCTTCTCGGCCAGCCACTACGGCGCCGTGGCCGACTACAGAAAGCTCGTCCCCGCGATCATCGACGAGATCAACGCCCGTAAACAGGCCTGAACCTGTCTGCACCTCCTAAAAAGCAAAGTCCCCGCAGCGGCTGCTGTGGGGACTTTGTTCTGCCCGGAAACGCGAAAGCCCCGGGCGGTCCTGCGACCGCCCTGGGGCACGCTGCGGCCTGCGCCGCTTATTTCTTGAATTCCGCGTAGCGCTTTGCCGTCTCCGCCAGGCCCTTCTCGCCCAGCAGCGCGAACACGCTCTCGCGCACGTCCTTGGTGGTGATGATGTCCTCCTGCTCGCTGAGTCTGGCAAAGACCTCGCTCGCGATCCATGCGGCGGCGCTCTCCGTGAGCTCCTCCCCCGGGACCTCGGCGTTTGCGTTCAGAATGCTCTTGACGACCTTTTCGTCGTCGTATACGACGACGTTGCCGTTGCGTTTCGTGATCTTCATAAAGCTGGCCCTCCTCGTATAGTCCTCCGCCGCCCGGGCGGGCGGTCTTCCTGCTCGTATTATAGCACGCCGCGCGGCCGCAGGCAATCGCCGCCGCGCGGTTTTTGCGCGAAAAACGCGGTCAGTCCACGTTCGCCAGCAGAAAATCGATCACGTCCCGCCGGATCTCGTCCCGGTGCATGTTGAAGGGATGATCCGTCTCGTAGACCTTGGACACCAGCTTTCCCTTGCCGCAGGCGGCGATGGCCGCGTTGAGCCGATCCACGTGGTCCTCGCGGGGAAGCACGGTATCCAGCGTGCCGGTGACGGTGAGGATAGGCTTGTCCGCGAGGGCGGCGGCGTAGGAGACGAGATCCATCGCGGCGGCGTTGGCCGTCACGTCCTCGTACATGCGCGCCCGGTCGATCCCCTTTAGCCAGAGGAAGGCCTCGTCCAGGAACGCCCCATACCGCGGCTCGCACAGGCCCAGCGCCTCCTGCGTGATGGGCTTGAAGTCCATCGGCACGAGGATGACCCCGGCCTTCACGAGCGCACACTGCGCGGCGGTGCGCGCGGTCATGAGCCCGCCCATGCTGTGCCCGACCATGAAGACGTTGTTCAGGTCGAACCAGCCGTTCTCGTTTTTGCGGATGTATTCGAGCGCGGAGAGACAGTCCTCAAAGCAGTGGGAGACGGAATAGTCCCCGTCGCTGCCCCAGCTGCCGCTGTAGTGGAAGGACAGCGTGCAGAAGCTCGCGTCGCGCAGCGCCACCGCAAAGTCGAACAGGCGCTCCTTGCCGGGGATGCCGTGGCAGATCAGCACGACGGGCTTCGGATACTCCCCGCCCGGCAGATAGGTGTGGCCGAGCAGCTTGCCGCGCTTGCCCTCGATCAGTACGCCGCCCGAGCTCGGCGGCAGAGGCGTTTTCCTTTCCATGCGTGCAGCTCCTTTCGTTTCGTTCTGCCTTCATTATACGGGCGCGCCGCGCCCTTGTAAAGGGAAAATATACCAGGCGCGGGCGCCTGCGCCTTGCCATCCGCCCGCGGGTGCTTTATAATATTCTCATCATGATATATGCCAAAGCGTTGCCGCCGCGCGGCGCTGAAAAGGAGGCTTGCACATGAAGCGACTTGAAGAATTCCCGCGGGTCAGCCTGGGCGTCTTCCCCACCCCGATCCGCCGGCTGGACAGGATCAGCAAGCTGCTGCATACGAACGTTTACGTCAAGCGCGACGATCTGACGGGGCTCGGCCTCGGCGGGAACAAGACGCGCAAGCTGGAGTTCCTGCTCGCAGACGCCCGCGCGCAGGGCGCGCAGGTCGTCTTCACCACGGGCGGCGCGCAGTCCAATCACGCCATGCTGACCGCCGCGGCCGCAGGCCGGCTCGGCATGCGCGCGATCCTGCTGCTCAAAAAGCGGGGCGTGACCGATTGCCGCGGCAACCTCCTGCTCGAGAAGCTGATGGGCACGGACGTGCGCCTGATCGACACCGACGACTATAACGAGATCTACGCGGAGATGGACCGCGTCGGCCGGGCGCTGGGTGTGCCGTATTACAAGATCCCCTGCGGCGGCTCCAACGCGCTCGGCTCGCTCGGCTACGTGGCCTGTGCGCGGGAGATCCATGAGCAGGGGCAGGCCTTCGACTATATCGTCTGCGCCGAGGGCAGCGGCGGCACTATGGCGGGCCTCGCCCTCGGGGCAAAGCTCTATCTGCCCGGCACGCGCGTCTGCGGCATGATGGTCGACCGAGCCCCCTTCGACGAGATCACGCCCGCGCTCATGCGCGGGGCCGCCGCGCTGCTGGAGGCGGAGGTGACGATCGGCCCGGAGGACTATCTCCTGCGCGACGCGTGCGGCCCCGGCTACGCCGTCCCCTCCCCGGAGGGGAACGAGGCCATCGCCTGCCTCGCCGCGAACGAGGGGATCTTCCTTGACCCGACCTATACCGGCAAGGCCTTCGCGGGCCTGCTGGCCATGGCGCGGGAGGGTGCCTTCCGCCCGGAGGACAAGGTGCTGTTCCTGCACTCCGGCGGCGCGGCCGGGATCTTCGCCGCGGCGCTCTGATCACATATAAAAAGGTAAATCCGCCCGGACCCCGAGGGGTCCGGGCGGATTTTGCGTTCCGCGGCGCTCAGAGCGCCTCCATATAGCGGATCATGGCCTCGGCGGCCTTCTTGGCCCCCTCCACCGCGTGCACGACGGTCTTCGCGCCGGTGACGACGTCCCCCGCGGCGAAGACGCCCTCGCGCGTGGTCATATAGTTCTCGTCGACGGTGAGCGTGCCGCGCTCGCCCGCGTCGAGGCCGACCGTGGTGCGCACGAGCTTGGCGCGCGGCACCTGGCTGACGCAGATGACGGTGGAGTCGGCGTGGATCTGCACGGGCTCCTCCTCGTAGCCGACGACCTCGTCCTCCTCGTTGAAGACGGCGCGGGCGAAGACCGGCCCGTCGTCCGTGATCTCGAGGATCTGCATGCCGAAGACGAACTCGGCGCCGTCGAGCTCGGCGTAGGAGACCTCGCTGGAGCTCGCGGTGACGTGCTTGCTGCGCGCGTAGAGCGTGACGTGACGCGAGCCGTTGCGCAGCGCCGTGCGCGCCGCGTCGATGGCGGCGTTGCCCATGCCGATCACGGCGACGGTGTCGCCCAGCTTGTGGCCCTTCGGATTTGCGAGATAGTTCAGCCCGAAGATGACGTTGCCCAGGCTCTCGCCGCGGATGCCGAGGGTGCGCGGCTTCTCGGCGCCGGTGCCGATGAAGATGCTCGCGTAGCCGTCGCGCCGCAGCTCGTCGATCATCAGCACGGAGCCGATGGTCGTGTTGGTGCGGATGGTGATGCCCATCTCCTCCATGCGCGCCTGGTAGCGCTCGAGGAAGCTCTTGGGCAGGCGGTACTCGGGGATACCGTACTGCAGCAGCCCGCCGATCTTGCCCTTCCACTCGAAGACCGTGACGGGGTAGCCCTGCTGCGCGAGCTTCACGGCGACGGTGATCCCGGCGGGGCCCGCGCCGATGACGGCGGCCCGCCTGGCCTTGCGCTCGACCTTGGGGACGGTCATCCGGTCGAGATACATGTCGGAGATATACTGCTCGATGCTGGAGAAATGCACGGGACTGTCCTTGCGGCCGCGGATGCAGTTGCCCGCGCACTGCTTCTCGTGGTTGCAGACGATCGCGCAGACCGCGGACAGGGGGTTGTTCTCAAAGAGCAGCTCGCCCGCCTCCACGAGGCGGTTTTCCTTGAAGAGCTGGATAACCGTGGGGATCGGCGTATGGACGGGGCAGCCCTGCTGGCACAGGGGCTTTTTACAGTTGAGGCAGCGGTTCGCTTCCGCAACGATATGGATGGCCATCGTGTCACTCCTCTCTGTCGGTCTTTCCTGTCGCTTCGGCGCCGGAGATCGGCTCCTTTTTTATACGATACCATACGCCGCTTCCCGCGTCAATCGCGAAAAAAAGCGGCCGACGCCGCGCATTTTTGCATGCAGGGAATTGTCATTTTTTAGGGGGCATGCTATAATTAACTAAAATTATCTGCACCACATTACGAATGGCCCGGCCGCCGCGGGCGGCCCGCACGGAGACCTATGGACTGGACACTCGCCGCTCTCGGAAACGCACGCGGCGCCGTCGAACTCGACGGCGCCCGTATCACGCTGCCCTCAGAGGGAGCGCACGCATGCGCGCTCTCCTCTCCGGCCGATCCGGACGGGGCGCTCGTGCTGCGCTCCGACCAGGGCAAGCTCGGCGACGCGGAGGACAGCTTCCTCTTCCTGGGAGTGCGCATCGCGCCGCGCAGGCAGAATTTCACGCTGTCGGCGGTCTTCACTCTGCTCGGCGTCGGCGAACGCGTCGGCTGGCAGGCGGGTTACGGCCTCTTCGCAGTGGACGCGCTCGCCTGTGAGAGCTCGGCCGCGCGCTACCGCAACGTGCTCTCCGCCGGGCGGCACCGCGGAACGCGCTATGACGCCTATACCTGCGGCCTGCGCGCCGTGGCCGGGCACCGCGACC
>JAFUUR010000287.1 GCA_017477695.1 Oscillospiraceae bacterium
GGGCAACGACCGCTACACCCTCATCGATATCGACAACGACGACGCGGTCGTCACCGCCGCCGAGGCCGTCAAGGACGTAAAGCCGGTCTGGACCCCTGACCTCTACAACGTCTTCTGGGGCCGCAACAAGCACAAGTAAAGCTCGTGCGCCTCAGGAAAAAGAGACCCTTTTCGATCGTGCCGGTCCTCCTGCTCGCTCTCCTGCTGATCGGCTGCGGGAGCGCGCCGGCGGACGTATCGGCCCGGGAAGCTCCGGCGCAGACGCCCGCGCCTGTGCCGACGGGCGCGCCGGCCCGGGAAGCCCCCGCGGCGGACGAGCAGCCTGCCGAACACGGCAATGTGCTCGTGCTCTGTTTTTCCGCGACCGGTACGACGAAGGGCGTGGCGGAGAAGATCGCCGCCCTCACGGGAGCGGACCTCAAAGAGATCGAAGCTGCGCAGCCCTATACCGCCGAAGACCTGAACTACGATGACCGCGCGACCCGTGCCACGGTGGAGCAGAACACGCCCGACGCCCGCCCGGAGATCGCCAACGAGATCTCTCTGGACGGTTACGATACCGTCTACCTCGGCTATCCCATCTGGTGGGGACAGGCCCCGCGCATCATGAGCACGCTCGTCGAGAGCCGGGACTTCACCGGGATCACCGTGATCCCGTTCTGCACCTCCGGCAGCAGCGACATCGGGCAGAGCGACGACGCGCTCGCCGCACAGGCCGGAAGCGGAAGCTGGCTGCAGGGCAGGCGCTTTTCGGGGAGCGTATCGGAGCAGGAGCTGCAGACGTGGATCGACGAAACAGGCAAAGCAACGGGAGGAAGCGCTATGCGGCTGTATATCAACGACGACGAGGTCACCGTGGACTGGGAAGACAACGAATCCGTCCGGGCGCTTCTTGCACTCTGCGCGGAGCAGCCGCTGGTCGTGGAGACGGCCGCGTACGGCGGCTTTGAGCAGGTCGGCTCCATCGGGCAAAGCCTGCCGCGAAGCGACAGTCAGATGACGACGCAGGCCGGGGACGTCGTGCTTTATGCCGGTGATCAGATCGTCCTTTTCTACGGTTCCAATTCCTGGGCCTACACCAGACTGGGCCGCATCACCGACCGGGACGCGGTGGAGCTGGCGGCGCTTCTGGGCGGCGAGAACGTGACGGTCACGATCGCTTCGGGCGCTTGACGGACCGCGGCAGGATGGCAGGCTGAGCCGATCCATAAGCTTTTCCTTTACCAGAACAGATACTTTGACGCCGGAGCTTCCCGCTCGTCGGGAAGCTCCGGCGTCGCTGCATCTATACTGGGCCTGGGTGCGCAGAGAACGTGCGCCGCGGCTCCTGCGTTTTCCTTGTTTTCATTTGCAGCGGGATATGGTATGCTGTCAACAGGAACGAAGACGGGGAGCCTCGGCGGGGTTTGGATCTGGCTCCAGCTGATGCGCCTGGCCGCGGCCGCCGCCCTGCGCGGATACCGCATACCGGGCCCGGCGACAGAAAGACGACCGTGAGCAAACCCGTTATAACAAGCCCCGGCTCGCCGGGCAGAACAGAAGATTCTAAGGAGTGATCAAATGGAAATCATGGAAGTGATCCGCAGCCGGCACAGCGTGCGGCAGTATCTGGACAAGCCGATCCCGCAGGAGATCCGCGGGCAACTGGACGCCTGCGCGGCGGCCCTGAACCGAGAGGGCGGCCTCAACATGCAGATCCTGTATGACGAGCCGGCGTGCTTTTCCTCCCGCATGGCGCACTACGGGAGATTCGAGCAGGCCGCCAACTACATCGCCATGGTCGGCAAAAAGAGCGAGGGCCTGGAGGAGCGCTGCGGCTTTTACGGCGAGCGGCTGGTGCTGAAGGCGCAGGAACTCGGGCTGAACACCTGCTGGGTCGCGCTGACGCACGGAAAGAGCAAGGCGGTCGTCGGGGCGGACGAGAAGGAAGTGATCATCATCGCCCTCGGCTACGGAAAGACGCAGGGCGCGCCGCACAGGGGGAAGTCTGCCGCCGACGTCAGCAACGTCGCGGAGGATTCTCCGGACTGGTTCAAAAACGGCGTCGAGGCGGCCCTGCTGGCGCCGACCGCCGTCAACCAGCAGAAATTCCGCCTTGAGCGCAACGGGGACCGCGTGACGGCGAAGGCCGCTCTGCTCGGAACGAATTTGAAGGTCGATCTCGGCATCGTGAAATGCCACTTCGAGCTCGGCGCCGGCAAGGAGAATTTCTCGTGGGCGTGAAGCTCCGGCTCCGGCCGGACGGGGACGTGCGCGTACGCAAGCTCCGGATCGGACGCGTGCCCACGCTCGTCCTGCAGCCGGCAAGCCGGGCGCCCGTCCCGGTGTCCGTGCTGTGGATCCACGGCGGCGGCTATATCACCGGGATGAAGGAAATGGTGTACATGGGCCGGGCGCTGGATCTGGTGAAGAAATACGGCGTGACCGTCTATTCCCCCGGATACCGACTGGCCTGGCAAAAGCCGTACCCCGCCGCCGTGGAGGACTGTTACCGGGTGCTGGCCTATCTGAGCGGCCGCCCGGAGGCGATCATGGTCGGCGGCGAGAGCGCCGGGGGAGGGCTCGCCGCGGCCGTGTGCATGATGGCACGGGACGGAGGGCTCAGGGTCGCCTTTCAGATGCCGCTCTATCCCATGCTCAGCAACCTCGACACGGAGAGCTCCCGAAATAACCACGGCAGGGTGTGGAACACCAGGCGCAACCATTTGGGCTGGTGGCTGTACCTGCGCGGGAAAGCGAAGGAGCGGGTGTCGCCGTACGCCGCTCCGGCGAACCAAACCGACTACGCCGGGCTGCCGCCCTGCTATACCTTCGTCGGGGACGGCGAGCCGTTCTACGCCGAGACGCTCGCATACGTCGAGGCTTTGCGGAAGGCCGGCGTCGAAGCCGCGGTCGACGTTTATCACACCGATATGCACGCCTTCGATATGCTGCGGGACGACGCGCTGAGCCGCGAAGCGATCGAACGGTTCGAGCGGCACTTTGAAAAGGCGCTTGAGCGGTATTGCTGAAAAGGCCTGCGAGGGGCTGCCGACAGGGAGGATAAGATCATGCTTTGGCTTTTGATTTTGGTGATCGCCGTCTGCGCGGTCTTTGGGTTTGCCGTCTGCTTCGGCATTCTCGACGATCTGCACGTGAAGCCGCGGCCCATCGCCGGGCGCAAGCGCGTGGCCTGCGTGGGCGACAGCATCACCTACGGCTGCCTCCTGCCGGGGCAGCCGTGGAACAGCTACCCCAGGCAGCTTGGACGGCTGCTGGGGAGCGGGTACTGCGTGGGCAATTTCGGCTACTCCAACCGCACCGCGCTCAAAAGCGCGAACCATCCCTACACGGCGGAGAAGCTGTACCGGTGGAGCCTGGACTATCAGCCGGACTACGTCCTGCTGATGCTGGGCAGCAACGACACCAAGACGGAGAACTGGGACGCGGCGGGCTACGCCCGGGATCTGGGCGATCTGATCGAAAGCTACCGCGGCCTGGAGAGCCGTCCCCGGGTCTGGCTGCTGCTCCCGCCGCCGGCGTTCCCTTTCAGAGGGAAAGTGCTGTGGGACATCCGCAGCGAGGTGCTGGAGCAGGAGGTCATCCCGATCTGCAGACAGGTGGCTGCGGAAAAGGGGATAACGCTCATCGATACGCACACGCCCTTCGAGGGCAGGAGGGAGCTGTTCACGGACGGCCTGCACCCCGGCGCCAGGGGCGGAAAGCTGCTGGCGGAGACGGTGTACGGCGCGATCAGGGGAGAGCTTGACGGATAAAGGACGGGCGCCGCGCCGCCGCCCGGGCGGCCGGAGCTATGAA
>JAFUUR010000288.1 GCA_017477695.1 Oscillospiraceae bacterium
CGTCAGCTTCTCTTCCAGGCGGATCAGCCGTTTGGCAAGATCCTTGGACCGCTCGTCGGCCGCCTTATACTCGTTCAGGTAGCGGTTGAGCGACTTCACCCCCCATGTTGCAGCCATCCGTCGTTTCAAACAGCGCTCCCGCGGCTTCCGGCCGCAAAAAGGAGCGGGATCATACCCGCTCCTTGACAACAGCCTTTTCTTTTGCAATAATCGGTATAACGAGCATCGGGCGAATGATTAAAAGTATCATTCGCTGCCAAACTTGTCGTTTGGCAGTGAAATCAATCGAAGCCACGATTGATTTCGCCATCCGCGAATCATTATGACGGCGTCCGGTTCACGTCTTTCTGCTGCGCCGCGCTTCTCTCTCCGCCTCATAGGCCGCCAGGCGTTCTTTCAGTTGTTCCAGCTCGAATGCGATAGCCGTCTTCGGCAAGTTGGATATGGTCCGCTTCGTCGCGTCGCTGGAGACCTTCAACTGCTTTAACAGAGCGTCCCAGTTTTCCCACTCGTTCTTGTGAAATTCGTCGATCGTCACGGCGCCGCCGGATGAGAGCGCATCGAAAAGCTCGTCGACGAACAGCGGCCTTTCATCCTGCTTGATCTCGCTGATCCAAAGGGCAAGCACTTCGCTCAGCCAGATGCTCTGCTGATCGTTTTTGTCCGTATAGTAAGGCTTGCCGTGATCGATCCCCCAGGTCGCGATGCCGTGCTGCAGGATACCGGACGCTGTGGACCGCACGATCCTCGTATCCCGTATCGGCGGTTCAAACAGCTTGCCGATCACGCAGTATTCGGGGATGATGCGCGTCGTTCTGGCGTCGATCCGTTCGAACGACGAGAGGTCGCAGACCTCTGCGCAGAGGCCGGGTCCGTCGAGGAGGAACACACGCTCGACCTGGCTCCATTTATCGTCGGGCAGCATGCACGCGGCGTACAGGACTTCGTTGCCGCCCTTCGAGTGCCCTCCCATATACCATTTCCTCCCGGGCGTGATGACCACTTCCGCCGTCTTTGCCGCCAGCGACTGGGCCTCCGTCCGGGTAAAGCTGATCATAAAATCCTCTTTCCAGCCGCTGAAGGAATTGTCCGTCCCGCGATAAGCGAGAAAGGACCAGTCCTGCGCGTGAAAGCACACGGCCGAAAACTGGAGCGGCGGCTCCGTGCTCCGGACGTCCGTATAGTCCGAAAGGAGCAGTTCGCCAAAGCGTTTCGAGCGCGCGGCAAGCCCGAGGATCCTGCGGTATGCGGTCGGATCGCCGGTGATCATGACCTCAGCCCGGTCCGGGCGGATCGCCGGCTCGATCTCGTTCAGCCGGATACGTGTCTCTCCTGCCGCAAAGGCCGGCCGGAGATCGATATAGGAGAGCAGGCAAAGGACGAGGGCGTCCGCATCCTGCATCCCGATCAAGGAAAACGGGTAGTCGCCCATCCAAATGATGTAATCTGCCAGGGTATCCATACTTCACCTCTCGCGTTTCATCGATCTGCCGTGCCGCCGGGCAGCGGTCCGGAAGCTTCTGTAAAGACTATACCTCTCTTTGCGTGGATTGTAAACAAAAAGGCGCGCGTCAAGAGGCGGCAGCCGGCCGTCTTCACGGCGGAGCACAGCGATAAGCGATCTCTTAGTTTATAAAAATCAAGATAAACGGAAAGGAGCGTCAACATGGGTCTGTTCGACAAAAAATACTGTGACTTCTGCGGCAACAAGATCGGACTGCTGGGCAACAAAAAGCTGGAAGACGGCAACATGTGCAAGGACTGCGCCTCGCAGCTCTCTCCCTGGTTCAGCGAGCGGCGGCACAGCACGAAGGAGGAGATCTCGGCACAGCTGGCCTATCGCGAGGAGAACAAGAAGCTGGTCGCCGCGTTCCACACCACGCGCAGCATCGGCAAGCATACCAAGCTCCTGCTGGATGAGGATCAGCGGCGGTTCGCCGTGACGAGCGCGTCCAACCTGGAGAGCGCCAATCCGGACATCCTGCGCTACGACCAGGTCACGGGCTGCGACCTGGATATCGACGAGAGCCGCCATGAGCTCAAGCAGACGGACAAGGACGGCAAGCAGGTCAGCTATAACCCGCCGCGCTACGAGTACTCCTATAACTTCTACGTGACCATCCACGTGAACCACCCCTATTTCGACGATATCCGCTACTCGCTCAGCAACGGCTACGTCAAGACCGGCGAGCGCGCCATGGGCGGCGCGCCCGGCGGCTGGCGGGTCAACCGGCCGGGCGCCCTGAGCGGGCCGGGACTCAGTCACTATTACGAATACCTCAACACGGGAAACGAGATCAAGGACACCGTCGACCGGATGCGCCTGGCCGCGCGGGAGGAGGCGATCGCCCAGAGCACGCCGCAGGCCGCCGTGGTCTGCCCCTTCTGCGGGGCGACGACCCTTCCCGATGCGAACGGCTGCTGCGAATACTGCGGCAGCGCCCTGCGCAACTGAGAGATATCCGCGCAAAAACGGAGCAGCCGCCCGGCTGCTCCGTTTTGTTCCGCTTCGTGTTCAGTCTTCGCGCTCGTCCGCGCTCCCCTGTGCGCTCTCGAGGCGCTCGGCCGCCTGCGCGGCCTCCTCGCTGCCGTTTTCCGCGGCGAGGCGATACCACTCCAGCGCGGCGCCGTCTGTGCCGAAGCCGTTCTCCGTGCACCAGCCCACGCGGTACATGGCGTCGGCGTCGCCCGCGTTCGCGGCCTTCCGGTACCACAGATAGGCCTCGCGGGCGTCGATCTCCACGCCGTAGCCGTACTGGTACATGAGGCCCAGGTTGTACATTCCCTCGACGTTGCCGAGCTCGGCGAGCTTCTTCATCCAATAGAAGGCCTTCTCCGTGTCGGCCTGCGTGCCGACGCCGCTGCTGTAGCAGCGGGCGAGATTGTACATGCCCAGGTCGTAGCCGCCCTCCGCGGCCTTTTCATACCAGGCAAGGGCCTCCTGCAGATCCCGCTCGACGCCGTAGCCCTCCTCATAGTCTGCCGCAACGTTGAGCATGGCGTTGAGGTTGCCCGCTTCAGCGGCGCGCAGATCCCAGACGAAGGACTGCTCCTCGTCGACCTCCGTGCCGATCCCGTTATAAAGGCAGCGCGCGACGGCCGCCATACCGTCCGTGTCACCGGCCTCGGCTGCCTGCAGGAACCAGTAGAACGCGGCCTCCGGGTCCTCCTCCGTGCCCCAGCCGTGCTGGTAACAGTCGGCCAGGAGCACCGCGGCCCTGCTGTTGCCGGCTTCCGCCGAGGTCTTCAGGAAGGCCACGTCCTCCGGCTCCATAACGTCCTTCTCCGTAAGGGAGACAAGGGCCGCGCCGTAGATATCGTAAGACAGCTCCTGGTTTCTGCGGGAGATCACCGCGTTGTGCCAGAGCATCGCGGCGGCGAAGGCCGCGACGGCGCCCGCCGTGCCCCCGGCGATCAGCGCCGTTCGGCGCCTACGCTGCTTCTCCCGGTCGACCAGACGGTTGAAGCGCACGTCCAGCAAAATGGCCATGAGCTTGAGAAAGGCTTTGTTTTGGCCGATCTCCCGCACGTTCGCGCCCAGGGGATGATGCCCGTCATCCCGGCGCAGCGCCGCGGGGTAACACTCCTGCGCAGGATCGTCGCTCTCCGGCTCGCCGTCCACGATGAAGGGGATGATGAAATGCTCCCTGCCTTCCGACTGGAAATAACAGACCTCGTCGTTGACCCAACGGGAGGCGGCGCTGCTCGGCGAGCAGATCACGATCAGATACTGTGAGGCCGCGAGCTCCCTGCGCAGCGCGAGCTGCAGCTCGACCCCGGCCAGATCTGTCTGATCCCGGAACACGCGCAGCCGCCTGCGCGCCCGCTCGGGGGCGCAGAGGTCGCGCGGGATCCGGAAGGTCTCCAGTCTGCGCTGCAGCCAGCGCGCCCATTTCAGATCGCGGTGACTGTAGCTGATAAAGGCGTCGTAAACGTAGGCGTCCATCGAGTATCCCTTTCCCGTCCGCAGGACAGTCGGCATATGATACGAAAAAAGCAAAACCCGGACCCATCTTCTGCCGGAAGATGCGGTTCGGGCGTTTTGCTTTGGCGCGCGGGATGGGCCCAGGCCCCGGGCCTGACGGCTGCAGACCGCGCGCTCTTCCAAGCAGGACACGAAGCTCGTCGTGCTCTGCTTTTAGACTATCATAAAAGCCGGAAGAATACAATATGGAAAAGTGTCCGCCGGATCGCGATCCGCAGCGGGCGGCGCCGTTTCCTGTTTACCTCTTCTTGTACAGTACGAGCTCGGGATCGGTGCCTCCCTCCCCGTAGGTGCTGATGAGGATGAAATCCATGTTCGCGAGGACCCCGAAGCAGCGCCCCTCTCCGAATGGGGACTCCAGCTTGGTTCCCAGATAGGTCGTCTGATCGTTCAGGAACTGTACGCTCACGCCGCTGGGAAGCCGATACGCGAGATTGACGTAGCTGCCGACGAGCGCATTGAGCTTTTCGACTCTGGGCAGGCCGTTGACGTGAAGGGCGTTGATCTCTTCGATCAGCTCCTGCTTGAAGGCCTCGAACTGTCCGTTGTCGCTGAGCTGCTCGTATCGCTTCCAGTAGCCCAACTGCGGCAGGAGCTGCTTCATATACGCGCGGGCCTGCTCCTCGGAAAAGCTCTCGTTCACCATGTGCGTGACGCACACGTCGATCAGATCATCCATGTTGCTGTAGGTGTAAGTCCCGTCCGCAAAGCACCACTTGCAGTAGTCCTCGTTGAACGAGCCGTCCTTGTCCCGGCTGATGATGGAGTCCTCCAGCGGCATGCCGCAGCACTGGCATCTGAGCTGGTGCGGCGCTCCGAGCAGCGTGTTGATCGACACGTTGAACAGCCTGGACAGCAGCTTTAAGGTCTCGGTATTGGGCACGGTTTCCCCGTTTTCCCAGCGGGAGACAGCCTGCCGGGTCACGAAGACCTTCTCGGCCAGTTCCTCCTGTGAAAGTCCGTTCTTCGTCCGCAGATTCAAAATGACGTCTCTTGTATCCATCTCTCGGCAACTCCTTGCTGGGTCTATTATATGGGGCGCGTATCGGGAATGCAAGCAACGCGCCGTTGCGGGTCTGCGACGGTACGGGGCTGGCAGGCGTACAGTTATAATCGGTGAACACGGGGAGAGGCACGCCGCTCGGTTCGATCCCCGTGGGCAATCCCAAAAGAAAACAGCCACCTTTCGGTGACTGTTTCTTGTGGTGGACTTGAAGGGGATCGAACCCTCGAACCTCCCGGATGCGAACCGTGCGCTCTCCCAGCTGAGCTACAAGCCCATATCCATTTTTACCGCCGGCTCTCCCCGACAGCGCTGTTATTATATCACGAAATTTGGATTTGTAAAGAGGAAAATATGCAAAACGAGAAAGTCCGGCGGCGCGGGCTTTCCCGTTTTGTCGTTTTACAGTGGTATGATCTCGGCCTCGAGGGCGCCGATCCGCCCGCGCACCAGTCCGCAGCCAGCCTCGGAGCAGTCTGCGGCAAACTGCACCTCGCGCTCCGAGCGATTGATTACCGCGAGGTAGGCGCCGTCCTCCGCCGGCAGGCCGAAGGCGTCACGCCCGCCGCGGATATAGCGCAGGATCAGCAGCACGTCCGTCCCGGCTGCGAGAAAGCGCACCCGGCCCGTGGACAGCGCCGCCGCGCTGCCGCGCATGTTCGAGAGTGCCGCGTAGTAGTCGTGCAGGCGGGTATGCCCCTCCTTGAAGGGCATGCGGTTGAACGGGTCGCGAATGCCGCACATCCCCTGCTCGTCGCCGTAATAGATGCTTGGCACCCCCGGCAGGGCAAACTGGATCGCAGCGCAAAGCATCTCCAGCTTCACCGCCCGGTCGAGCGCTTCCGGTGAAAAATACAGGTGCACCTGCTCCTCCCGGCTCAGCTCGCTGAGATCGCGATCCGTCGCAAGCGCCGTGCGGAGCCTCTCGACGTCGTGTGAGCCGAGCAGGTTCATGAGAGAATAGTACATGGGCTTCGGGTAATTCATCTGCTGCCCGATGAGAAAGTCGCGCAGGGCGCAGGCGTCGATCTGCCCGCGCATGAAGTTCAGCACGGCGCAGCGCAGCGGATAGTTCATCACCGTGTCCAGCGAAAAGCCGAGCGCATAATCGCGGCGCTTGCCATAGCTCTCCTTGATGACCGCGTCTTCCCATACCTCGCCCAGGATCAGCGCGTCCGGTTTCTCCTCCCGGGCCGCCCGGCGGATCAGCGCGAGCACCTCGTCCGGCAGCTCGTCCGCCACGTCCAGGCGCCAGCCCGCGGCGCCGCGGCGCAGCCAGGCCCTGACGACGCTGTTCTCCCCGGTGATGACGAAATCCTGCCAGTCTGGGTTGCGCTCGTCCACCTCCGGCAGCTCACGGAAGCCCCACCAGCAGCGGTAATCGTCCGGGAAATGCCGAAAATCGTACCAGCCGTAATAGGGCGAGTCCTGCCCCTGGCAGGCGCCCCTGGCCGGATAGCGGCCCCAGCGGTTGAAATAGACGCTGTCGGCCCCTGTGTGGGAGTAGACGCCGTCGAGCACGACGCGGATACCGAGCGCGCCCGCCGCCTCGCACAGGCGGCCAAAGTCCTCGTTCGTCCCCAGGATCGGGTC
>JAFUUR010000033.1 GCA_017477695.1 Oscillospiraceae bacterium
CGAGTACGACCAGATGCAGACGCATTATAACTACATTGAAAACGACCCTATGTACAACAAAAGCTATTGGAACGGCTGGTACTGACATACAGTGACCCATCCGGGCCCCTGCCGGTCTGCCGGCCGGGGCCCGTCTTTTTGCCGATCAGGAGGCAGCATCATGCTCTCTCATAAAAACCGTATCCTGCTCCCGTTCGTTCTGCTGCTCGCCCTGCTGCTGAGCGGCTGCGCCGCGCGCTCGGTCGAGCTGTCGGGGGGCAAGGTGTCTCTCTCGGTACAGGAACTGCACATGGCCGTGCAGCCGGACGATCTCGAACAGCTCGACGCGTTCACGCAGCTGCGCCTGGCGGACTTCACGGGGAGCGTCTGCTACGACGAGCTGCTCGCCTGGGCCGAGGCCCACCCGGAGGTCGAAACGCACTACACGGTGCCCTTCCCCGACGGCCGGGAGGTGGACAGCCTCACGCAGGAGCTGGATCTCTCCGCCCTGCCGCGCGCGCAGAAGGAAGAGGCCGCCGCGCTGCTGCGCTACGTGCCCGGTCTGAGCCGGGTGACGCTCGCTAAAGACGCCGCGATCCCGCTCGAGACGCTGCAGCTGTTCCTGGAGCAGCGGCCGGATATCTCGTACAGCTTCGTCCTGCCCCTGCCGGGCGGCTCCGTCTCCTCAGACGCGCAGGAGCTGCGCTTCATCGGGCACGACGCGGATGACGCGCAGGAGCTGCGAAAGGTCCTCCCTTACCTGGAGGCGCTGCGCTACGTCGACCTGGGCGACGAGGAGAGCAGCCCCGACCTGGGCTGGCAGGCGATCGCCTCCCTGCAGGCGGAGCGGCCCGACGTGGATTTCGACTACGCCTTCACCCTGTACGACCGGCCCTTCACCACGCTGGACGAGACGGTCGATCTCTCGCACGAGAAGCTGCGCGACAAGGGCGCGGCCGTGTTCCGGGCGATCCACTGCATGCCGAAGCTCAGCTACCTGGATATGGACTCCTGCGGCGTCGACGACGAGACCATGGCCGCTGTCCGCGACCTGTATCCGGACGTCACGGTGGTCTGGCGGGTCTGGTTCGGCGGCTATTACAGCGCCCGCACCGACGCCATCAAGATCCTGGCCTCCAACCCGGGCGTCGGCGGCGAGCTCAAGCCCGGCACCTACGAGCCTCTCAAATACTTCACCAAGCTCAAATATCTCGACGTCGGCCACCAGCCCCTGCTGGACGATATCTCTTTCGTCTCCTACATGCCGGATCTGGAGGTCGCCATCCTCGCGATGGGCTCCTGGTCGGACTGTACCCCCCTGGCCGACTGCCCGCACCTGGAATTCCTGGAGATCCAGACCACGAACGTCGACGATCTGACGCCGCTGTCCGGTCTCAAGGAGCTGCGCCACCTCAACATCGGTCACCTCTTCACCCTGCGGGACATCAGCCCTCTCTACGATCTGGATCTCGACCGCCTCTGGATCGGCAGCGTGACGCCCATCCCGCAGGAGCAGGTGGAGGAATATCAGCGCCGCCACCCGGACTGCGTGGTGAGCACCGAGGGCTACGACCCGCACCACATGTGGCGCTGGATCGGCATCGACGAGCAGGGCAACCCCATCCGCGACCCGCGCTACGATCTGCTCGTGCAACAGATGGGCTACGACCGGGAGGAATACGCCTTCGAGTGGGTCGAGACGCGCGGCTGGTAGGCCGGAGGATTTCAGTTTTTCAGCATATCCATGAGAAAAAATGCGCACCGCCTGTATTGACAAATACAGGCGGTTGTTGTATGATTCTCCAGTAATTGCATGATGGTTTTTCTTTTTGCGAGACGTTCGCTGGTGTAAGGGGCCGAGTGCCCCCTTGAGGCATCGGAGAACGTTATTTTCATTTTGAGAAACGCACGCGGCGGGCAGGGTCGAAGCCGCCCGCCGGACGCAGAAAGGAAAACGCTATGACAAAGTATATCTTCGTGACCGGCGGCGTGGTGTCCGGTCTCGGCAAGGGGATCACCGCGGCCTCGCTCGGCCGCCTGCTCAAATGCCGCGGCCTGAAGGTGGCCGCGCAGAAGCTCGACCCCTACATCAACGTCGACCCCGGCACCATGAGCCCCTACCAGCACGGCGAGGTCTACGTGACCGAGGACGGCGCCGAGGCGGACCTGGATCTGGGTCACTACGAGCGCTTCATCGACGAAGACCTCAACAAGTACTCCAACCTCACCACCGGCAAGGTCTACTGGAACGTGCTCAACAAGGAGCGCCGGGGCGAGTATCTCGGGCAGACCGTGCAGGTCATCCCGCACGTGACGCAGGAGATCAAGGACTTCATTTACAGCGTCGGCCGCAAGACCGGGGCCGACGTGGTCATCACCGAGATCGGCGGCACCACGGGCGATATCGAGAGCCAGCCCTTTCTGGAGGCCGCCCGGCAGGTAGGCCTCGAGCAGGGGCGGGAGAACACGCTTTTCATCCACGTGACGCTGGTGCCCTTCCTGCGCGGCAGCGACGAGCACAAGACCAAGCCCACCCAGCACTCGGTCAAGGAGCTGCAGGGCATGGGCATCTCGCCGGATATCATCGTGCTGCGTTGCGACGAGCCGCTCGAGCCGGAGATCTTCCGCAAGATCGCCATGTTCTGCAACGTCAAGCCGGACTGCGTCATCGAAAACCGCACCCTGGAGGTGCTGTACGAGGCGCCGCTGATGCTCGAGGAGCACGACTTCTCGCTCATCGTCTGCCGGGAGCTCGGTCTCTGGACGCGCGCGCCGGAGCTGACGGAATGGCGCGCCATGGTGCAGCGCATCAAGAGTCTGGACCGGCAGGTCACGATCGGGCTCGTGGGCAAGTACGTGCAGCTGCACGACGCCTACCTCTCCGTGGCCGAGGCGCTGCGCCACGCGGGCTACGCCTGCGGCGCGAGCGTCAACATCCGCTGGATCGACAGCGAGAGCGTCACTGAGGAGAACGTCGCCGGGCAGCTCGCCTGCTGCGACGGGATCCTCGTGCCGGGCGGCTTCGGCGACCGGGGCGTGGAGGGCATGATCGCTGCCGCCCGCTACGCCCGCGAGCAGGATATCCCCTATCTCGGCATCTGCCTGGGGATGCAGGTCGCCGTGGTCGAATTCGCGCGGCACGTCTGCGGCCTGGCCGGCGCCACCTCCGGCGAGCTGGATCCGGACGCCGCCTGCAAGGTGATCGACTTTCTGCCCGAGCAGAGCGAGCGCGTCAGCAAGGGCGGCACGCTGCGCCTGGGCGCCTATCCCTGCCGGATCCTGCCGGGCAGCCGCATGCACGCCTGCTACGGCGAGGACGAGATCCGCGAGCGGCACCGCCACCGCTACGAGTTCAACAACGATTACCGAAAGGCGCTGGCGGAGGGCGGCCTGTCGCTTTGCGGCACCTCTCCCGACGGCTATATCGTGGAGGCCGTGGAACTGCCGGAGCACCGCTTCTTCCTCGGCGTCCAGTTCCACCCCGAATTCAAAAGCCGGCCCAACCGACCGCACCCGCTGTTCCTGGGCCTGATCACCGCAAGCATGAAAGGAGAAAGCGCATGAGAGATTACAGGGAAGAATTTGAGAGCAGAGTCGCCTTTATCCGGGATCTGCTGCAGAGCACCGGCGCGTCCGGCGTCGTCTTCGGCAATTCCGGCGGCAAGGACAGCGCCCTGGTCGGCATCCTGTGCAAGGCCGCGTGTGAGAACACGCTGGGCGTCATCATGCCCTGCGCCTCCCGGCGCAACTACGGGCAGGACGCGGACGACGGGCGCGCGCTGGCCGAGCAGTTCGGCATCGAGTGCCGCGTCGTGGATCTGACCGCCGTGCGCGCGGCGGAGATGGCGGAGCTCGAAAAGGTGACGGCGCTCAACGACATGGCGATCACCAACCTCGCCCCCCGCCTGCGCATGACCACGCTCTACGCCATCGCCGCGGCGGAGAACCGCCTCGTGGCGGGCACCGGCAACCGCAGCGAGGCCTATATGGGCTATTTCACCAAGTGGGGCGACGGCGCGAGCGACTTCAACCCCATCTCCGACCTGACCGCGACGGAGGTCTTCGCCTTTCTGGAATACCTCGGCGCGCCGCGCGCCATCATCGACAAGGCGCCCTCCGCGGGGCTGTTCGACGGGCAGACCGACGAGGCCGAGATGGGCGTGACCTACAAGGCCATCGACGACTATCTGCTGACCGGCGCCGTGAGCGAGGCGGACAAGGCCGTGATCGACCGCTACCACCGCCGCAGCGAGCATAAGCGCAGACCCATCACCACCTACCGCTGAAGGAGGACGAGAGCCATGCTTACATCTATCGTGGGAACGAACTGGGGCGACGAAGGCAAGGGCCGCATGGTCGACCTGCTCAGTGAGGATTATGACGTCGTCGTGCGCTATCAGGGCGGGAACAACGCCGGACACACCGTGGTCAACGACCGCGGCAAATTCGTCATGAACCTGATGCCCTCCGGCATCCTGCGCGACGACACCGCCAACGTCCTCGGGCCCGGCATCGTCATCGACCTGGAGCACCTCTACGGGGAGGCCGCACGCCTGCGTGAGGCCGGGATCGAGATCGCCCCGGGGCACCTCATCCTCAGCGACCGCGCCACTATCTGCCTGCCCTATCACAAGCTGCTCGACGGTCTGGAGGAGGATCGCCTGGGAGACAAGAAATTCGGCTCCACCCGGCGCGGCATCTCCCCCGTCTACGCGGACAAGTACATGAAAAAGACCCTGCGCATGGGCGACCTGCTGCACTGGGACAGCCTGCGCGAGCGCCTGGCCGGGATCATCGAATGGAAGAACCTGACCGTGGAAAAGGGCTACGGCCACGCCCCCGTCCTGCTCGACGAGATCATGGCCTGGCTGGAGCGCTACGGCAAGCCCTTCCTGCCCTATATCTGCGACACCACCGCTTACCTCTCCGACGCCATCGACGACGGCAAATCCATCATCTTCGAGGCGCAGCTCGGCGCGCTGCGCGATATCGACTTCGGCATCTATCCCTACACCTCCGCCTCCACCACGCTCGCAGCCTACGCACCTATCGGCGCGGGCATCCCCTTCGCGAAGCTCGACGAGAGCATCGGCATCATGAAGGCCTATTCGAGCTGCGTAGGCGAGGGCCCCTTCACCTGTGAGCTCTTCGGCCCCGAGGCCGAGGCGCTGCGCGAGGCGGGCGGCGAATACGGTGCCGCCACGGGGCGGCCGCGCCGCGTGGGCGGGTTCGACGTCGTCGCCTCCCGCTACGGCGCGCGGATGCAGGGCTGCAGCTACATCGCCCTGACCAAGCTGGACGTGCTCGGCTATATGGAGAAGATCCCGGTGTGCGTGGCCTACGAGCTCGGCGGCCGCCGCATCGACAGCTTCCCCGCGGAGATCGACGATCTCGAGGCCGCAAAGCCCGTATACGAATACCTGCCGGGCTTTGCCTGTGACATCGGCGCCTGCCGCCGACCGGAGGATCTGCCCCCCGCCGCGCTGGATTATATCCGCTACATCGAAAAGGCCGTGGGCTGCCCCATCAAGTACGTCTCGGTGGGCGCTGAGCGCGAGGCCTGCATCACCATGTTCTGATCGGGAGGGCAAGCGTTTGGAAAACCAGAAGGTTCTGATCCTGGACTTCGGCGGCCAGTACAACCAGCTCATCGCCCGGCGCGTGCGCGAGTGCAGCGTCTACTGTGAGGTCAAGCCCTACGACATGCCCCTTGAGGAGATCCGCCGCTTCGACCCCATCGGCATCATCTTCACCGGCGGGCCGGGCAGCGTGTACGAGCCCGGCTCCCCGCACGCCGACCCCGGCGTCTACGAGCTGGGGCTGCCCATCCTCGGCATCTGCTATGGCTGCCAGCTTCTGGCACAGGAGCTGGGCGGGCAGGTCACCGCCGCCCAGACGGACGCCGCCCGCGAATACGGCAAAACGCCCACCCGCTTCGACCCCTCCTGCCCGCTCTTTCGGGGCCTGCCGGAGGAGAGCGTCACCTGGATGAGTCACGGCGACTATATGGCCAGGGTGCCGGAGGGCTTCCGCCTGGTGGCCCGCTCGGAGGCCTGCCCCACCGTGGGCATCTGCGACGACAGCCGCGGCTTCTATGGGGTGCAGTTCCACCCCGAGGTGAACCACACCGAGCACGGCCGTGAGATGCTGCGCAACTTCCTTTACGGGATCTGCGGCGCCCGGGGCGACTGGACCATGTCCGACTATAAGCGCGAGGCCGTGGAGGCCGTGCGCGCCCGGGTCGGAGATGGGAAGGTGCTGCTGGCGCTCTCCGGCGGGGTGGACTCGTCCGTCGCCGCCGCCCTGTTGGCCGAGGCCGTCGGCCCGCAGCTCAGCTGCGTGTTCGTCGACCACGGGCTGATGCGCAAAAACGAGGGGGATGAGGTCGAACGGGCCTTCTCCCGCTGGGATATCCGCTTCATCCGCGTCGACGCGCAGGAGCGCTTCCTCACGCGCCTGGCCGGTGTGACCGAACCGGAGCAGAAGCGCAAGATCATCGGCGAGGAATTCATCCGGGTCTTCGAACAGGAGGCAAAGAAGATCGGCGCGGTGGATTATCTGGCCCAGGGCACCATCTACCCGGACGTGATCGAGTCCGGCAAGGGGGACGCCGCCGTCATCAAGAGCCACCACAACGTGGGCGGCCTGCCGGACTGTGTGGACTTCAAGGAGATCCTCGAGCCGCTGCGCATGCTTTTCAAGGACGAGGTGCGCCAGCTCGGGCGCGAGCTCGGCCTGCCGGAGTATCTGGTGATGCGCCAGCCCTTCCCCGGCCCGGGTCTCGGCATCCGCGTGATCGGCGAGATCACCCGCGAAAAGCTGGACATGCTGCGCGAGGCGGACTTCATCTTCCGCGACGAGGTAGCCAAAGCCGGTCTCGCCGGGAGCATGAGCCAGTACTTCGCCGCGCTCACCAACATGCGCTCCGTCGGCGTCATGGGCGACGGGCGCACCTACGACTACGCCGTGGCTCTGCGCAGCGTCCAGACGAGCGACTTTATGACCGCCGACTGGTCGCGCCTGCCCTACGAGCTGCTCGACCGGGTCTCGGTGCGCATCGTCAACGAGGTGCGCGGCGTCAACCGCGTGCTGTATGACATCACCTCCAAGCCCCCCGCCACGGTGGAATTCGAATAGTCTGCGACCCCGGAAGCGCCCGATCGCCGGGCGTTTCCGGGTTTTTTAGCCGCCTGCGGGCCGACAGGGATCGGCGCTTGGCATTTTCCCTGTCAAACTGTTCCTTGCACGCTCCCTGCGGCGTGGTATAATACGCAGGAAACCGCGAACTTTTTTTGATCCGACCTGTAACCTTTTGCGGATCGCCGCGTCTGTTATACGGAAGCTGACAGAAAGATGCGATGCCACTATGAGACCGGATATCGTCGACCGACTTTTTTCTGAATACTACAACGAAGCGCTCCTCTATACCGTCTCCCTGTGCCGCAACCGCACCGTGGCGGAGGACATCGTGTCCGAGGCATTCTTCAAGGCCCTGGCCGCGAGCGACGAGACGATCCGCAGCTTCAAGCCCTGGCTGCTGACCGTCTGCCGGAACGAGTTTCTCAGCCTGTGCCGGCGGGACAGCCGCTTCACGGGCGGCGAGGTGCCGGACGATCTGCCGGACGAGCGGGAGGAGGTCCTGGAGAGCGTCATCCGCAAGGAAGAGTACCGCTCGCTCTACCGGGCGATCGACCTGCTGCCCGCCGCGCAGAAGGAGGCCGTCACGCTGTTTTACTTCTCGGGCCTGTCCGTGCAGGACGTGGCCGCGATCACAGGCAAGAGCGAGACCAACACCAAGGTCCTGCTGTACAGAGCGAGAGAACAACTACGGAAGATCATGGAGGATGGAGCATGAATTTTGAAGACGCCTATAAGAAGCTGCGCGACGGGACGGCGAGCGACGAGGAGGCCGCGTTCGTTGCGCGCGAGTTGGAGAACGTCCGCCGCATCAGCGCGATACTGGACGATCCGCGGCTCTCCGACCCCGGCATCGTGCAAGCGGAGCAGGAGACCGTGCAGAAGGCGCGGCGCGCCTTCAACCGCAAGAGCATGCTGCGCACGCTCGCGATCGTGCTGTGCAGCCTGCTGGCCGTCGCCGCCATCGTCTGCGGGATCCTGTTCATCCCGTCGAACATCTCCGCCTCCGGCAGGGTCGCCGTCACGCGGGAGGAAGCCATCGAGGCCGGCCGCGCCTGCCTGGCCGAGCAACTCGGCGGCGAGGAAGAGGCCCGGGCGTACTACGTGGATCACATCCACCGCCACCTGCGCTACGGCGGCAGCATCTTCGAGGGGATCTACGTGTACAGGATCGAGTTTGAAAACACCTACGGCGACGAGTACGAGATCGAGGTCAACGCAAACTCCGGGTATACCACGATCCGGGATATCGACCTGCGCCGCAGATGACCGCCGCCGGGCGGACGCAAGACCGGGAAAGCAGAATGCCGCTTTCCCGGTCAAAAATTTTTTCAGGGCCGTGTAACCTTTTTCGTATCCCCGCGTCAACTGTATGAAAACACAAAATGAAAAGGAGACTTCCCGATGAATATGAATACGAACATGAACACCTATACCGCTGAGCAGGCCCTGCGCATCGCGCTGACCTATGCCGGCCTCGAGCCGAAGGACTGCCGCTGCGGCGCGCTGCGCCTGGAGGGCGGCCTGTACGAGATCGCCCTGCGCACCGACTATCAGAAGCTCGAGCTCTACGTCGACGCCGCGGACGGCGAGGTCCTCGGCTTCAACGCCGAGCCCGCGCTCGACCTCGCCGGTCTCTCCGAGACCGGCGCCGGCGACTGGGCGCTCGCCGCCTGAGCGCGCTCCCCCGTTTCCTTTCCTCTCTCACGCGACGCCGCCGCAGAGCTTTCTGCGGCGGCGCCTGCTTTTTCGTGCGCCGACCGCGCTTTCGCGCACTTTTCCTGCGCGCGTCCTTGACTTTTGGGCGCAAATTCATTATGCTTGCAGTAAGGCAACCGACAGCTTCCGGGACCTTTCGCCGCACGCGCGGCGGAGCGCGCCGGGCGCTGAAACATACCGCTGACCGAAAAAGAAAGGCAGGTACTCGCTATGAAGAAAAGATGTCTGACCGCGCTGCTCGCCCTGCTGCTGGTGCTCCTGCTGTGCGCCTGCGGCCGCAGCGAAGCGGAAGTCGTCACCCAGAGCGCGACGCCCGCGCCCGAGGGGACGGAGACCGAGGCCCCCGAGACGCAGGAGCCCTTCGTCGTCGGCTCGCTCGACGAGGGCGAGACGGGTACGGAGGCGCAGCCCTCTGAGGAAACGCCCGTGCCGACTCCGGCTTTGAGCCCGGTCACCCTGCGCGACGACGACGTGCTCACCGACACGGAGCTCGTGCGCGTGCGCAACTACATCCCCGATCTGCGGATCGACCTCAAGTACGCCTCGACCGACAACTACACCGGGAACGTCGTCTACACCTTTGACGAGCCCTATCTGCGCTACGGCACCGTGAAGAAGCTGGCCGCCGCGCAGGCCCAGCTCAAGGAGCGCGGGTATGAGCTCGTCCTGTGGGACGCGTTCCGCCCCACGGAGGCGCAGTACGTGCTGTATGACGCCTTCCCCAACAGCGCCTACGTGGCCAACCCCTACGGCGGCGGGCACTCCTCCCACACCAACGGCGGTACGGTGGACGTGGGCCTGATGAAGGACGGCGCGCTCGTGGCGCTGCCCTCCGGCTTTGACGAATTCTCCGCCCTCGGCGACCGGAATTATTCCGATGTGTCGCAGGAGGCCGCGGCCAACGCCGGGCTCCTGGAGGACGTGATGGTCGCGAACGACTTCACGGGTTACTACGGCGAGTGGTGGCACTTCAGCGACAACGAGGGCTACAACTACACCGACGTGGAGACCGCCGTGCTGCCCGAGAAGGCGACCAACATCTTCGCGGCCGAGTGCAACGAGTATATCAACATCCGCCGGATGCCGAACGCGGAGTCCGAGGCCATCGGCAGCGTCCCCAACGGGGAGCAGATGACCGTTCTCGGCTACGTGAGCGACTTCCTGCACATCCGCTACGGCGAGCAGATCGGGTACGTGAACGCGCACTACACCGTCGCCGTGAACTGAAACGGAGGGACTGTTTTGAGACCCATCACCATGGAAGAGGTGGAACTGCGCCGGCAGGAGATCCTCGACACCATCAAAGACCCCACGGCCACGCACGAGCAGAAGGTGACCTATCTGGCCCGGCACGCGGAGAATTTCATGACCGTGCTGGACGAGCCGAAGGAACTCGACGCGCTCATGCGCTGCGGCCAGGAGGAGCGCTGCATCTGCAACCTCTTTGAGGGCGACGCGCCCTACCGCCCCCGCTATATCACCCCGGATTATCCGAAATTCCTGCGCCAGGGCAGCCGCTTTTTGCAGCTCGACCCGCCGAAGGATCTGTTCGAGGCGCTCAACAGCCTGATGATCCTGTACCACAACGTGCCGTCCATCACCAACTATCCCGTCTTCATCGGCGATCTGGACGACCTGCTCGCCCCCTACTGCGAGGGTCTGGACGACGAGACCGTCAAGCGCGCGCTGCGTCTGTTCCTCATCCAGGTCGACCGCACCATCCTCGACTCGTTCTGCCACGCCAATATCGGCCCGAAGGCGAGCCGCGTCGGGCTGCTGCTGATGGAGGTGGAGGCCGAGCTGGAAAACGCCGTGCCCAATCTGACCATGCGCGTCAGTGAGGACACGCCGGACGAATTTCTGCTCGCGGGCATCCGCTGTGCGCTGCGCAGCGCCAAGCCCAGCTTTGCAAACGACGCAATGTTCCGCCGGGAGCTCGGCGACCGGTACTGCATCGCCAGCTGCTACAACGGCCTCATCAAGGGCGGCGGCTCCTACACGCTCTGCCGCCTGATCCTGTCCAACATCGCCAAGCGCGCCGGGAGCATCGCGGACTTCAAGGAAAAGCAGCTCCCCTTCGTGCTGGACGTGATGGCCCGCTATATGGACGCGCGCATCCGCTTCCTCGTGGAGGAGAGCGGCTGGTTCGAGAGCAGCTTCCTCGTCAAGGAGGGCCTCGTGGACCGAAAGAACTTCACCGCCATGTACGGCCTGGTGGGCCTCGCCGAGTGCGTGAACCTGCTGATGGAGAAGGAGGGCAAGACCTGCCGCTTCGGCCACAGCGAGGAGGCCGACCGCCTGGGCGTGGAGATCATGGAGATCATCGACGCGTTCAACAACGCCCACGTGAACCCCTACTGCGAGGTCACCAACGGGCACTTCCTGCTGCACGCGCAGGTCGGCCTCGACTCCGATCACGGCACCAGCCCCGGCACCCGCATCCCCATCGGCGAGGAGCCGGACGAGCTGATCGACCATCTGAAGAACATCAGCCTCTTCCACAAATACTTCCCCTCCGGCACGGGCGATATCTTCCCCGTGGATCTGACCGTGCACCGCAATCCCGCGTACGTGCTGGATATCGTGCGCGGCGCCATGCGCATGGACATCCGTTACCTGTCCTTCTACAGCAGCGACTCCGACGTGATCCGCGTCACCGGGTATCTCGTCAAGCGCAGTGAGATGGAAAAGCTCGACGGCGGCGAGAACGTCCGCCAGAACACCACCGGTCTGGGTCTCGGCGCGGCAAAGAACTGCAGGATCCTCGACCGGAGAGTAAGATGAGCGTGCGCGCGCCGGTCAACCGCATCCTCCCCTTCAGCGCGGTGGACGGCCCCGGCAACCGCACGGCGGTCTTCCTGCAGGGCTGCCCGTTCAACTGCCTGTACTGCCATAATCCGGAAACGATCCGCCCCTGCGACGGCTGCGGCGCCTGTCTGGCCGCATGCCCCACAGGGGCGATCCGCCGCGAGGGCGCGGCCGTCGTCTACGACAAGGCGCTGTGCGTCATGTGCGACGCCTGCATCCGCGCCTGCCCCAAGTCGAGCTGTCCGCGCCTGCGCTGGCTGAGCGCGGAGGACACCATGGCGGAGGTGCGGCGGAACCTGCCCTTCATCCGCGGGGTGACCGTCTCCGGCGGCGAGTGCACGCTCCACCGGGAATACCTGCTGGAGCTCGCGGCGCTGACGCGCGCCGAGGGGCTGACCCTCCTGCTCGACAGCAACGGCAGCCACGATTTTGCCCGCGACCCGGAGCTCACCGCCGCCGTCGACGGTGTGATGCTCGACGTCAAGGCGTGGGACGCGCGGGAGCACCTGCGCCTGTGCGGGCGGCCCAACGCCGTCGTGCTGGACAACCTCCGTTTTCTGGTGCAGGCCGGAAAGCTCGCGGAGGTGCGCACGGTCGTCGTGCCCGAGGAGATGGATGCGGCGCTGACGGTGCGCAGCGTCAGCCGGACGCTGCGGGAGCTGGGCGGCGCGGGCGTCCCGTACAAGATCATCCGCTTCCGTCCGATGGGCGTGCGCCCGGCGTATAAGCACTTCCGCCCGCCCACCGGCGCGGAGCTGGACACGCTGGAGGCCATCGCCCGCGCCGAGGGGATGGAGAAGATCGTGCGCATCTGAACGGCCGCCGCGCCGAACGCGGCAGATCAAAGCAAGGAGACCAGACGTTTTGAATATCGCGATCTGGGGCTTCGGCCCCTACGGACAGAACATATACCGCATCCTGGAGCGCCTCTTTTCCGCATACAAGGTCACCCGCCTCTTCGACCGGGACCCCGCGGCGATCTCTCCCGCGCAGCTGCCCGCCGGGATGGAGCTGCTGCCCGTGACCGCTCTGCGGGAAGAATATGCGCACGGCGCCTTTGAGGGCGTGCTCGTGGGGATCTACCGCCCGCAGATCCGGGAGGACGTGGAGCGGCAGCTCGCCGACTGGCAGGTCCCCACCGTGAACTGGCAGGCGCTCTGTGACTCTCTGGCCGCCGAAGCCGCCGTCCTCTCGGAGGACGCGGAGCGGCGGTTCGCCGACTGGGACTTTTCCTCCGCGAGCCGGGCGGCGCTCATGGCCTCCATGAAAGCCTGGATCACGGCGATCACGGAGGGGAGATCTTCCCTGGACGGCGGCACGGGACAGCCGGTGCCGCAGGTCGTCGCCGATATCCTCGTCCGGCTGCGCGACCGGGAGTCCGCGGAGCTTTTCTTCACCAGGCTCAACATGGCCATGAGCGGGAACGAGAGCGGCTTTCTGCGCACGGTGGAACGCTACGGCGAAGGCCGCCGCTACTACATCCATGAGCTGACCGAGCCGATGGCCCGGTGCGGCGCGCAGAGGGCGATCCTTTTCGGCGGCGGGGCCGACGGAGCGGTCAACCGCCACGCGCTGCAGCTCGGCGGCATCCCCATCGCGGCCTGCTGCTCGCTCACGCCGGACAAGGCCCGCGCGGACTGGCCGGGCGCCGCTCCGGAGCTGTGCATTGGCCCCGAACGGCTCTCCGATCCCGCCTTCGATGACTGCATCGTGATCGGTTCCTCAAGCGAGGAGCGCACCCGCATCTGGGAATGCCTGCGGCAGCTCGCCTTCCCTCCGGAGCGCGTCTTCGATCCGCCGGCCTGGTACCGGCCGCTCCTGGTCGGCTTCCGCCCGGGCCAGTACTTTGATATCTGGAAGCCGCGGGAACACGAGACCTTCGTGGACTGCGGTGCCTACAACGGGCTGACGCTGTCGGACTTTTCCGCCTGGTGCGGCGGGCGCTACGACGCGATCTACGCGCTGGAGCCGCTGCCGGAGATGCAGGAGGTGCTCCTGCGCAGGCAGGCGGAGGAGGGTCTGCACGATCTGACGCTGTACGCCGCCGCCGCCTGGAGCGGGGAGGAGACCCTGTGCTTCGTGCTGGAGAAGGACGCGTCCAGCTCCAACGTCTCCTCCTGGGCCGCGCCCGCCGAGCACACGATCTCCGTGCGCGGCGCCGCGCTGGACGATCTGATCGACGGCCCGGTCAGCTTCATCAAGATGGACATCGAGGGCAGCGAGATGGCGGCGATCGAGGGTGCGCAGCGCCTGATCCGCAGCTACAGGCCGCGCCTCGCCATCAGCGTCTATCACCGGGATTTCGACGTGCTGGATCTGCCCCACCGGATCCTGGAGCTGGTCCCGGAATACCGCTTCCGCTTCCGCCATTACAGCGCCGGGCTCTACGAGACGGTGCTCTATGCCTCCGTCGACCCGGAGGATTGAACCGCCCTGCGGCACGAGACCGGGGCCCGGCAATCGCCGGGCCCCGGTCTTTCACGTTTTCCGTAGATTTCCATCTGCGCTTATGGTGCGGTGCGCGCCGCGCGGCCGGACAGCCGGACAGCCGGACGTCGCGCGCTGACCGGAAAACGGCGCGCGCAGTAGCATATACAGAGGCGCCCGGGATCGCACGAAGAGCGATCCCGGGCGCTTTCGTCACGCGGCCCCGCCGTGCTCGCGGTCGTAATCCGCGAAAAACGCCTTCGTGTCCTTCACGACCACGCTGCCGAAGAGGATCAGCGAGAAGAGGTTCGGAATGGCCATCAGTCCGTTGCAGACGTCGGCCGCGTCCCACAGGAGCTGCACGCTGATCAGCGCGCCGAGGGCACAGATCACCATGTGCAGGATGCGATAGATCTTCACCTTGTGCGTCCCGAAGAGGAAAGCGAAGGCCGACTCGCCGTAGGTGTACCAGCCCAGCACCGTGGACAGGCAGAACAGGATCAGCGAGACGACAATCACGATCTGCCCCAGCCCGCCGAGGTTCTGGCGGAACGCGGTGGAGGCGAGGACAGTGCCGTCCGTCACGCCGCTGTTCCATACGCCGCTGACCATGATGATGAGGGCGGTGAAGGTGCAGATCACGAAGGTGTCGAAGAAGACCTCGACGATGCCGTAGAGCGCCTGCTTCACCGGCACGTCCACCTTCGCGGTGGCGTGGACCATGGCCGAGGAGCCGGTGCCGGCTTCGTTGGAAAAGACGCCGCGCTGCACGCCGCGCCGGATGGCGACGCCCATCGTCGCGCCGGCCACGCCGCCGATCACGGCGTCGCCGGTAAAGGCGGACTTGACGATGAACCACAGCGCCTTCGGCACCAGCGTGATGTTCATAAGCAGGATGACCAGGCCGAAGCCGAGATAGATGAGAGCCATGATGGGCGTGAGATAGGTCGTCACGTCCGAGATCTTTTTCACGCCGCCGAAGATGACCAGCCCGTCCACGAGCAGGATCAGGATCGCGATGACCCAGGGGATCACGGCGCCGCCGCCCGCAAGGCCGCTCACCGCGCTGCTGATGGTATTGACCTGCAGCGCCCCGCAGGAGACGAAGGAGACGAAGACCGTGAATACGGCAAAGGCGCCGCCCAGGATCTTGGCGATGGTCTTTTGCTTCATGCCGCGGGTCAGGATATACATGACGCCGCCGCGGAAGTTGCCGTCCTCATCCTGCACGCGGTAGTGCATGGCCAGGGCGATCTCTGCGAATTTGGTCGCCATACCGCCCAGCGCCGCGATCCACATCCAGAAGATCGCGCCGGGGCCGCCCACCGCAATGGCGTAGGCCACGCCAACGATATTGCCGTTGCCCACACAGGAGGACAGCGCCGTGGCCAGCGCCTTGTAGGAACGGATCTGGCCGACGCCGTCGTCCGTTTTTTTCCCGACGTTGCCGACCACCTCGCGGAAGGCGGTGCCGAAACGCGTGAACTGTACGCCGCGCAGACGGATCGTAAAGTACAGGCCGACGCCGAAGAACACCGCCAGCATGATCGGGCCGAAGAGGAACGTGCCCAGATCTCCCAAAATTTTCCCGATAACAGCTTCCATGATCATCTCTCCTTGCAATAAAAATACCGGGGGCTCTCGACGAGTCCCCCGGTTTTTGCGCTTTCCCGCGCGGCTAAGCGCGGGAAGATGCGCGGGCAAAGGTGAACTCGGAAAAACAGGCGCAGCCGCACATGCACATGTCCATAGACATGTCCATCCTGGAGACCATCCTGTTTTCCGTCCGTTCTTTGCGCATAATCTACCTACTTTTCCTATTGACTTGATAGGTTATTTTGTTTATACTGCATTTGCTTGAATTTGTCAAGAGTAAGAAAGGGTCGATTTGCATGAAAATTCTAATTTCTGGAAAGCCGGCGGAAGCGGAGGATGGCATCACGATCCTGCAGCTTATGGAGCGGGAGCAGGTGGAGACGCCTCAATACGTGACTGTGGCCGTCAACAACGCGTTCATACCGATGGACCGTTACGCGTGCTACGCCCTGCAGGAGGGCGACGCGGTGGAATTCCTTTATTACACGGGAGGCGGATGCGATGGCGCTGAGCAGTGAACAGCTTGACCGTTATTCCCGGCATATCATCCTGAAGGAGGTCGGGCTCAGAGGGCAAAAGAAGCTCATGCAGGCAAAGGTCCTCATCATCGGAGCCGGCGGCCTCGGCTCTCCCGCAGCCATGTACCTGGCGGCGGCCGGCGTCGGCACCATTGGCATCGCGGATGCGGACGAGGTGGATCTGTCCAATCTGCAGCGGCAGATCCTGCACGCCACGGCGGACGTGGGCAAGCCCAAGGTGGACTCCGCGCGGGAGACGATCGCGGCGCTGAACCCGGACGTGACGGTGATCTGCCACCATCTGTTCGTCTCCGCCGCAAACGTCATGGAGCTGATCGAGCCCTACGATTTCGTGATCGACGGCACGGACAACTTCGCGGCCAAATTCCTCATCAACGACGCCTGCGTGCTGGCCGGCAAGCCCTTCAGCCACGCGGGGATCATCCGCTTTCACGGCCAGTTGATGACCTACGTGCCGGGCAGAGGGCCCTGTTACCGCTGCGTATTCAGACAGCCGCCTCCCAAGGATGCGGTGCCCACCTGCCGCGAAGCGGGGGTCATCGGCGCCATGGCGGGCGTCATCGGCTGCATGCAGGCGCTGGAGGCTGTCAAGTATATCGTCGGCGTGGGAGATCTGCTCACCGGCCGGCTGCTGACCTTCGACGCGCTGGATATGGAGGTCCGCCCCATATCCCTGCCCGAGAACCCGGACTGCCCGGTCTGCGGAAAGCATCCGACGATCCTGCAGCCCTTTGACGAGGGCGTGGTGGAGTGTGACTTGAAATGATCCGTTTGCAAAAAACAGACTATCTTCAGATCCTCAGCCACGCGCGCGCCTGTCTGCCGGAGGAGGCCTGCGGGCTGCTGGCCGGACGCTGCGAGGGAGAGGAGGCCCGGGTGGAAGCCGTATATCTGCTGGAAAACGCAGACCATTCCCCCACCCATTTCACCATCGCGCCGCAGGAGCAGTTGAAAGCGATCCTGGATATGCGGGCGCGAGGCCTGGAGCTGCTCGGCAACTGGCACAGCCATCCGGAGACGCCGAGCCGCCCCTCCGCGGAGGACGTCCGCCTGGCACTGGATCCGACGGCCAGCTACCTGATCCTGTCACTGGCGGAAAACGAACCTGTGCTGCGGTCCTTTCGGATCATGGACGGGCGGGCAGAGCAGGAAGAACTACAGATCGAGGAGTAAAACAGAATGGACGAGATCAAACATATTTCGATCGAAGAATTTTTAAAGCTGGATCGGAGCGGCCTGACCCTGCTGGATCTCCGGGAACCGGACCAGGTGCTGTTGGGCGCCGTGGAAGGCGCGGTCAATATCCCCTTTTCCCGCGCCGCCAAGGAGCTGGACAAGCTCCCCAAGGATAAGCCGGTCTACGTGTTCTGCCAGGAGGGCTCTCTGAGCACGGAGATCACGGAGCTGCTGCAGGACTGGGACTATGACGCGACGAACCTGGACGGCGGCTGGCGCGCCTGGCAAAAATGGCTGCAGGAGGCGCAGCCGCAGAAGCTGGACGCCAAGGGGCTCAAATGCCCCGGGCCTATCGTAAAGACCGCGGATACGCTTCGCGCCATGACGAACGGCCAGCGGCTGCTGATCGAGGCGACCGAGGATGCGTTCGCCTCCGACATTGCCGTGTGGTGCCAGCGGACCGGCAACAAGCTGCTGAAGCTGGAGGTCGGGCCCGAGCGGATCGAAGCCTTGGTCGAGAAGGCCGAGGCGCCCGCGCCGGCGCTCACGGCCGCCCAGAACGACAAGACCTTTGTGGTGTTCTCCGGCGACCTGGACAAAACCATCGCGGCCTTCATCATGGCCAACGGCGCGGCGGCCATGGGCCGCAAGGTAACGATGTTCTTCACCTTCTGGGGCCTGAACATCCTGCGTCGGCCGGAAAAGGTCAGCGTGATCAAAAGCTTCATCGAACGGATGTTCGGCCTGATGATGCCGCGCGGGACGAAGAAGCTGGGGCTCAGCCGCATGAACATGGGCGGTCTCGGCGCGAAGATGATCCGCGCTATCATGAAAGAGAAGGGCGTGAGCTCGCTGGAAGAGCTCATCGACAGCGCCCGCGAGCACGGCGTGCGTCTTGTGGCCTGCCAGATGTCCATGGACATCATGGGCATCAAAAAGGAAGAGCTGATCGACGGCGTCGAGCTGGGCGGCGTGTCCACCTTCCTGGGCTCCGGCGAGCAGTCGGATATGAGTTTGTTTATTTGAGGCGCTATGGAAGAGAAACTGAAACGACTGCAGGAATACCTGCGCGCGCAGGGCAGCCTGGCCGTCGCCTTTTCCGGCGGCGTGGATTCCACCTTTCTGTTGAAGACGGCGCACGACGTGCTGGGCGACGCCTGCGTCGCCGTGACGGCATCCTCCTGCTCCTTCCCGGAGCGGGAGCTGAACGAGGCGAAGGCCTTCTGCGCCGCAAACGGCATCCGCCATATCGTGGTGCGCTCGGAGGAGCTGGAGATCGAGGGCTTTCGCCACAATCCGAGAAACCGCTGCTATCTCTGCAAGCGGGAGCTCTTTGAAAAGATATGGGAGATCGCCCGCCGCGAGGGACTGAACGCCGTGGCCGAGGGCTCCAACACCGACGACGACGGGGATTACCGCCCCGGGCTCACCGCAGTCAAAGAGCTGGGCGTGCTCAGCCCGCTGCGCCGTGTGGGCTTGAACAAGGCAGAGATCCGGGAGCTGAGCCGTGCGCTCGGCCTGCCCACCTGGAACAAGCAGAGCTTCGCCTGCCTGTCCTCCCGCTTCGTCTACGGGGAGACGATCAACGAAGAGCGCCTCAGCATGGTAGACAAGGCCGAGCAGCTCCTGCTGGACATGGGCTTTCACCAGGTGCGCGTGAGGATCCACGGGCAGCTCGCCCGGATCGAGGTCGAGCCGGAGGCTTTTGAAAAGCTGCTGGCCGCGCGGGAAGAGATCACGCGGGCGCTGAAGCGCTACGGCTTCACCTACGTGACGCTGGACCTGAACGGCTACCGGACGGGCAGCATGAACGAGGCGCCGGCATGAGCAGGCAACTGGAAAAATATCAGCTCGTAGAGCAGAGCATCAACAAGAAGTTCCGCAAGACGATCTGGCGGCCCTTCATCAACGCCGTCAAGCAGTATGAGCTGATCGCCGAGGGGGATCGGATCGCGGTCTGCATCTCCGGCGGGAAGGACTCCTTTCTGGACGCCAAGCTCCTGCAGATGCTCCAGCGGCACAGCGACGTACCGTTTGAATTGGTTTTCCTCGTGATGGATCCGGGCTATAACGAATACAATCGCCGGAAGGTCGAGGACAACGCGAAGCTGCTGAACATCCCGATCCAGATCTTCGATACCGATATTTTTGATGTGACCGCTTCGATCGGCGGCTCGCCCTGCTATCTCTGCGCGAGAATGCGCCGGGGGTATCTCTACAGTAAAGCCAGGGAGCTCGGCTGTAACAAGATTGCGCTCGGGCATCATCTGAACGACGTGCTTGAAACCGTGCTGATGAGCATGTTTTATGGCTCGCAGCTTCAGGGGATGGCACCGAAGCTGCACAGCACCAACTTTGCGGGAATGACCCTGATCCGCCCGCTCTATTGCGTCCGCGAGGAGGACATCCTCGCCTGGAAGCGGTATAACGGGCTGGATTTCATCCAGTGCGCCTGCCGCTTTACGGAGAATTGCTCACTGCCGGACG
>JAFUUR010000289.1 GCA_017477695.1 Oscillospiraceae bacterium
CCCAGAAGACGTTGTAGCGGTCGGGCTTCCACTCGGGATCGACGTCCTTGACGGCCTCGGCGGCTGTGATGACGGCGTCATCGTTGTCCAGGTCGATGAGCGTATAGCGGTCGTTGCCCATGCCGAGCTCCTTCATATAACTAAGCTGGCGCAGGCCGTGGCGGCTTTCCACCCGCTTCACCATGGCTTTTCCGCCCCCGCCGGGGAGATTGTAGATCAGGTCGATGCAGGCGTTGTCCACAGCCAGGATGTCCAGCGAGGCGAGGATGCCGACGTCCGGGGTGACGACCGGCGCGGCCTCCGGGCCCGCGCAGTCACAGTCCACGGACATGTTGCGCATGGTGTTGATGAAGCAGACGTGGGGCGCGAAATGGTCCACGGTGGCCTTGGTGCTCTCGGAGATGCGCTCCATCAGTTCCTCCTCGGCGATGCTCCACATATCGCCGCCGGGATAGGTGTGGATCTCCTTCTTGCCGATGCGGCCGTCCGCGCAGCCGATGCCGATATTCTTGTTGCTGCCGCCGAAGCCGCCCCTCACGTGGCCTTTGAAGTGGGTCAGCACCAGGAGAGAATCATAGTCCAGCATGCTCTTGCCCACGTGCATCTCGTCGAACCACTTGCCGCCCTTGACCGGCAGCGCGGCCACGCCCTCGGCGTCGGTGATGTCCACCGGGCAGAAGGTCCAGCCGTTGATATCCAGCGTCTTGCGGTGCTCCTCGGTGGTGTAGCGGGTGCCTTCATAGTAGGTGTTGGTCTCGATGATGGTCGCCTCGGGGAGACGCTGCTCGAGCAGCTCCTTCACCCAGGGGCGCGGGATGATGTTCGGGCCCTCGGCCTCGCCGGGGTGCAGCTTCACGGCCACCTTCCCGGTCAGCACGGAGCTGACGCGGTCGTAGATCTTCTTCAGACCCTCCTCGGACAGGTCGCGGGTGAAGAACACCACGGAGCTCTCGCCCGTGCGCTCCTCAAAGGGGACGTATTTGTTGCCGTCCTTGCCGGCAATGGGTTTGTTCGCGCTCATGTCGGTTCCTCCTTACAGTATAGTTTCGATCCAGTTTTTCAGTTCGCTCTCGGAAGCGCGCGCGGACCAGCGTCTGCCGCGCAGCACCTTCGCGCCTTTGGCCAATGCCGCGATCCGGCTCTGCCCCTCGCCGAGATCGCTCCCGCCGGAGGTGCAGAAGGGTACGACAGTCTTGCCCGTCCAGTCGTAGGCGTCCAGAAAGCTGTCGATGATGCTGGGCTCGCGGTACCACCAGATGGGAAAGCCGACGAAGACCACGTCGGCCTCCGCCACGGGCGCGTCCGTATCCGCCAGCGCGGGGCGGCAGGCCGGATCCTGCATCTCCAGCGTCGTGCGGCTTTTCTTGTCCATCCAGTTCAGATCGCGCCGCTCGTAGGCGACGGCGGGCCGGATCTCATAGAGCTCCGCCTCCGCGGCGGCGGCCAGCGTCTTCGCCAGCTTCGCCGTGCGGCCCTGTGCGGAAAAACAGGCGACGAGTTTTTTGCTCATTTATCAGTCCTCCTTGTACTGCAGTTTTTCATAGTCCTCCCCGGAGACCGGCTCCAGCCACTCGTTGGAGCTCTCCTCTCCCTTGACCTCGACGGCCAGGTGCGAGAACCAGGAATCGGCCGCCGCGCCGTGCCAGTGCTTGACGCCCGCCGGGATGTTGACGCAGGTCCCGGGCGTCATTTCCACCGCGGGCTTGCCCCATTCCTGGTACCAGCCGCGGCCGCCCACGCAGATCAGCATCTGCCCGCCGCCGGACTTCGCGTGGTGGATATGCCAGTTGTTGCGGCAGCCGGGCTCAAAGGTCACGTTGAAGACCGGCACCTGCTCCGTGGACACCGGGGCGAGATAGCTCCGGCCGACGAAATACTGCGCGTACGCGTCGTTGGGCTGGCCGATGGGGAAAAAGATCGTGTTCTGATAGGCGTCCTTTTCGCTCTGGGCGGGCGCGTCCTCGTTCCAGATCTCCTTCGACAGGCGGAACACCGCCCAGCCCTTGGGCCAGCCGACGTACATCGTCGCGTGGGTGATGACCGCGGCGATCTCCTCCTTCGTCACGCCGTTGTTTTTCGCGTTCTGCAGATGATAGCCGAGGGAGGAATCCGTGATGCCGGACGCCATCAGCGACACCACCGTGACGATGCACTTGGTTTTCAGGTCGATGGCCTGCTCATTCCATACCTCGCCGAACAGCACGTCGTCATTGAGATGGGCGAACGCCGGGGCGAAATCCCCAAGCTGCGCGCGCCCGGCGGTCTGTGTGATCTTCTTGCTCATGGTCGTTTCTCCTGTTCTCTGATAAAGCTCCGATCCGGCTCCGGCAGAGCGCCTGCATTAGGCGCAAAGCGTTCGGCCTTCCCATGCGGAGCGTATTCCCTGCGTTTCGCGCCGCCGCGCGCCGCTTTACTGCAGCCCCCGCAGCAGGATCTGAATGCCGGCATACGCCAGGGCGTAGGTGCTCACGGGCGTATAGCCCATGCCGGCTTTTTCCATGGCCTCCTTCTGCTTGTCCGTCGCCATCGTGTAGGGATACAGGCCGAACATAAAGGGCAGGAACGAGTACAGAAAAGCCTGCCTGCTCTGCCCGCCGAGCGTGGGACGGAACTTCTGCAGGCAGCGATCCACGGCGGAAATGAAATCCCTGTAGGCGGTCTTGAATTCGACCAGGCGCTCCAGCCGG
>JAFUUR010000034.1 GCA_017477695.1 Oscillospiraceae bacterium
GCTGCCCTCCAAGGTGACGGCGACGGAGCTGAAGGGCCGCGCCGAGGCCGACGCCGACGCTGCGAGCGTGGCGCCGCCGGCGCGTGAAAGCCGCTTCCGCATGCCGGATTTCACCAGAAAGGACAAGCCCGTCAGCGGCGCGGAGAAGGGCACGGCGACCCACCTCGTGCTGCAGTATATGGATTTTTCCAGGACCGGCAGCGAGGCCGAGGTCCGCGCGGAGATCGAGCGGCTGCGCGCCAGGCGCTTCCTGTCCGACCGGGAGGCCGCCGCCGTGGACGCCGGGGCCATCGTGGCGTTGTTCGCATCGCCTCTGGGCGAGCGGATGTGCCGCGCGGCCGAGCTGCACCGGGAATTCAAATTCTCCCTGCTGTGCCCCGCCGAGGAGATCTTCGGCCGGGCGGCGGGCGAAGAGGTGCTGCTGCAGGGCGTGGTGGACTGCTACCTCGTCGAGGACGGCGGCATCACCGTCGTCGACTACAAGACGGACACGCTGCGCACGCGCGTGCAGGCCCTCGAGCGCGCCCAAAGCTACGCTCCGCAGCTCAACGCCTACGCCCGCGCGCTCGAGCGGATCCGGGGCCTGCCCGTGCGCTCCTGCGTGCTGTACTTCCTGTCGGTGGGCGAGGCGGTCTCCCTGCCGCGCTGAGCCGCGCGAAAAAATTTGGAAAAGCGCTTGCAATCGGCAAAGCGCTGTGGTACAATCCACCTTGCGCCATGTAACTATGCCGCTTTTGCGGGAAATCATGGCAGCCTGAGATGAGGAGATTATCAGAATGAAAGCAGGGATCCATCCCAATTACCAGCCGACCACTATCCGCTGCGCCTGCGGCAACGTGATCGAGACCGGGTCCACCAAGCAGAACATCACCGTTGAGATCTGCTCCAAGTGCCACCCCTTCTTCACGGGCAAGCAGAAGCTGGTCGACACCAGCGGCCGTGTGGATAAGTTCAACCGGAAGTACGGCATCAAGTGATCGGGTGACATACAGCCTGAAAACGCAGGAGGGGCCGCGGCAAACGCCGCGGCCCCTCCTGCGTTTTTCGTTATTTCGCCGGGCAGGGCAGCGCCGACCGACGGCGGGAAAAACAGCGGACCGTGAGAGAAGAAGCCAGGAGGCCTCTTTTCCTCACGGTCCGCTTTTCTTATCTGCAGATGGTCAGGCGGATGGAATTCTTCCGCAGCAGCGCGTGCCACTCTTCCGGCAGCTCGTTGTCGGTAAAGATTTCGTCTATCGTTTCAAAGCCGACGATCTTGTAGGTCTTGCAGCGGCCGAATTTGTTGGAGTCGATCAACAGATAGCGCTCTTTGGAATTGGTGAGCATGATCTTGCGGATGGCGGCCTAGTCGTCGCTGTTGTGGGTGATCCCGAAATCCAGGTCGATCCCGGAGCAGCTCACGAAGGCTTTTGCGGCGTAGAGCCCGGACAGGCCCGAAAAAGCAGTATTGCCAACGAAAGAATGCGTCGCATCCGTATACTTCCCGCCCACGCCCAAGATGTCGATGTTTTTACACTTGCTCAATTCGTTGATGATCCCGAGACCGTTCGTGATCACGGTCAGATGCAGGTCGGAGGCGGCGATCAGCTTTGAGAGGTACAGCGTGGTGGTGCTGCTGTCCATGAAAACGAAATCGCCTTCCCGAATGCGGTGGAAACAGGCCTCCGCGATCCGTGTCTTTTCTTCGACACGGGAGCTCTCCCGGAAAGAGTAGGGCGGATCCCCGTCCGGCGTGACGCGATACGCCCCACCGTGGACCCGGATGATCATGGGATCCTTGCTGCAGAGTTTATCAAGATCGCGGCGGATCGTCTCTGCGCTTACGCGGTATTCGCTGCTGAGAGACGCGACGGATACGCTTTTGTCTTTGAACAGTCTCTGCACGATGTCATTCTGCCGGTCCACTGATAACATGGCGAGCCTCCTGTGCGTGAACGGTTTGCTGTATTATACCACAGGAGGTGGCGCGGGCGCAACAAAAACCACAGATCCACTGCGCACGAAAACCACAAAAAACCATATTATAGCCACAGATAATGGCAGCGATCCCCCGCCGAATCCGCGAAAAGACCACGCGATGCGTTGGATAAGAAACGGAACGCCCCGGAGATATGCACAATATTTGGACGAATTCCTTGCGAAAATCTTGACAAAATGTGCACAATGCACAAAGATATGAGGGATAATGTGGCGATTGGACGAAAATGTTGGAAAATGCATGTTTTTGTTGACTTCAAAAAGAGCCGTGTGCTATAAAGGAAGTACAGAGAAGCTTTACCGCCTTCAGGAGGAGAATATAGGATGAACGTTGAAGAATGCAAGAGAGAGATCATAACCGCCGGGCTGTCCGCCTATTCCTGCGGTCTCGTTTCCGCCGCGGGCGGAAATATCAGTATGCGGCTGGGCGACCGCTATTTCATCACGGCGACCAACGCCCCGCTGCGGGCGCTCAAGCCGGAAGACGTCGTTGAGATCGATCTGAACGGAAACCTCCTGGGCGAAGATTACGGCGGGCGCCGCCCCTCAAAAGAGGCGCGGCTGCATATGGCGATCTATAAAAACAGGCCGGATATCGACTCGGTGATCCACGTCCACCCGGTTTACTCGATCGCCTGCACCATCGCGTTCCCCAACGATTTCCCGATCCTGACCGTATCTGCGATCAACAAGATCGGAAAAGTCGGATATATCCCCTTTGCCGGTGCGGGCTCGGATGAGCTGGTATCGGGAGCGGAGAGGGCGATCCGGGAAAACGATCTCTCCGTCAAGACGCTGCTGATGGAAAGGCACGGGATCCTGGTCTACGATCAGGGGATGGAAAAATGCTACGAGCGGACGGAGCTCGTGGAAGAAACAGCGAAGATCGCCATCTTCTCGGCCATCGCGAAGGCCGCGGCAGGCAAATAAATCGCAGGAAATCACACGGAGGCAAAACAGTATGACGATTCTGATTGCGGGCGATACTATGATGCAGCCTGAAAGGTTCCGTGAAAGGATCCAGGCGGAATTCGGCGCGGAGCGTTTTCAGATCCGGATCAAAAAGTATGCGTTTGATCAGACCGGCTTTTTCGCCGACGATCAGACACAGATCCCAAGCGGGATGTGCTTTGAGCCGCCGGAGCAGTGGACGGACCGCGAAGGCTGCGGCGTAGCGGAATTCTACGGAGACCCGAACTCCTTGATGGACGATCTGGAGGGCGTGGATATCCTGGTCATACACGGCGCGGCGCTCCCGCGGGCGGTGCTTGAAAGAGCGCAGGATCTGCGCTATATCATCTCGCTGCGGGGCGGGCCGGCCAATATCGATCTGGACTGCGTCAAGGAAAAAGGGATCCGCTTTTTCAATACGAACGGGAAAAATGCGCCCGCCGTCGCGGAGTTCGCGCTCGGCGCCCTGCTTGACTTTGAGCGGGGGATCACGTACGGGAACACGCAGCTGCGGAAGAACTGGTGGTGGATCAAAGGCGCAGATCAAAAAGTCAGCCACGAGCTGCGGCATAAAAAATTCGGCTTCGTGGGCTACGGCCGGATCGCGCAGAGTCTTCGCGCCTTGCTGCAAGGCTTTGATATCCAGGCGTTTACGTATTCGCCTCACGTGGATGACGCAGTTTTGGAGCGCGACGGGGTCGTGCGCATGAGTTTGGAAGACCTGGCGGCGACCTGCGACTACGTTTCTCTTCACACGCGGCCCGTCAAAGGACAACCGCCGGTGTTCTCCGCGGAGATGATCGGCAGAATGCGGGAAGACGCCGTGCTGATCAATACCGGCCGCGGTGCGCTGTTGGATTACCCGGCCCTGAAGCGGGCGCTGCAGGAACGCCGTATCCGCGGCGCTGTGCTGGACGTGCTGGGAAATGAGGACTTCGGCTTCTATCGGGAACTGATCGCGATGGATAACGTGCTGGTCACGCCGCATATCGCCGGCCAGAGCGTGGAGACCTGCCAGAGAGCGTGCGATATGTGCGTCGATATCCTGCATCAGATCCTGGAGGACGTCAAACAGTAAAGTACAGCCTGCGGGCTGTCAAAAGAAATCATAAATATGGAGGTAAAAAATGAAAAGAGTCATCGTAATGCTGCTTGCTCTGACCATGCTGTTTGCTTTGTGCGCCTGTGGACAGACCGCTCAGAGCACGCCTGCCCCCGCGCCGGCGGCGACCGAAGCGCCGGCTCCCGCAGCGGAGGCGCAGCCTGCCGAAGCCTATGACAAGGTAGAGCTGAAGTATTCTATCAACGGCACCAGCACATCCATCGAAGCACAGGTGGCGAACCTCTTCAAGGAGAACATCGAGGCCGCCACGGACGGCGCCGTGACCGTCACGATCTTTACCGACGCGCAGCTCGCAGGCGGTGATCTGGGCGGCTCCGTCGAGGCGGCGCAGACCGGCGTCATGGACATCTATTGCGCGGATACCAGCGTCATCGCCGCGCTGAATCCTTCCATCGGCACCAGCGCGATCCCCTTCTCCTATAAGAGCTACGCCGATGTGGAGGCTGCTTATGATACCACCGGCGGCGCGTATCTGGCGGACATCCTCAAGGACTACAACCTGACCTTTGTGACCTATGCGCATAACGGCCTGCAGTGTGTTACGTGCAGCAAGGTCCAGCTGGATAATCCGGATGCCTTCAAGGGCATCAAGATCCGCATCTCCGGCACGCAGCTGAACAAGGACATCTACACCGCCCTGGGCGCCGATCCCAGCGCACTGAACTGGGGTGAGGTCTACACCGCACTGCAGAACGGCACCTTTGATGCGCAGTCCAACAGCCCCGCCACCATCAAGTCCGGCAATATTCAGGAGGTCCAGAAGTATCTGGCGGTCACCCGCCACACCTATGGCGCATTCCTCATCTCCTTCTATACGCCGACCCTCGAGAAGCTGAATCCCGCCACGCAGGAGATCCTGATCAGCACGCTGAAGGACGCCGCCAAGCAGATCAACACCAAGACGGCCCAGGAAGAAGACGCCATCCTCCAGGAGCTGGCGGACGGCGGCATGGAAGTCAGCTATCTGACGGACGAGCAGGTGGCGGCGTTCCAGAACGCATTGGCCGATGTGATCAGCAAGTATAAGGAAGAGTACGGACAGGAGGCCTGCGCCGCGTTCCTGATCCCGTAAGCATACGCCGAACAGAATTACGAAAAGGGCTATATGGGATTCATGTAGCCCTTTTTTCTCAAGCAAATCTCTCTGGCAGTAAGGGGGACCATGTCATGAAAGACGGAAAAAAGCCGTTTAGTCTTACGAAATTTGCCGAAGTCCTGTGTGTTCTGCTGCTGGCAGCCATGACCCTGATCACCTTTATCAACGTGCTGTCGCGCTACGTGTTCCACAGCTCTATTTCGGCGTCGGAGGAGATCACGACCAATCTCTTCGTGATGCTCAGCCTGGTCGGTGCTGCCCTGGCAGCACAGAAGAGGCAGCATCTTGGCCTGAATTTGCTGCCGGATAAACTCTCCCCCAAAGGCAAGCTTATCCACAGGATCTACGAGGGCATCGCGGGGATGGCTTTCATGGGGTATCTGTCCTGGTACGGACTGAAAAGAGTGATGCAGCAAGCCAGCACACATCAGATCTCCACGAGCCTGAGCATCCCGGTGTGGATTTACGGCTGCATGTGTCTGCTGGGCTTTGTAGTGCTGTTTGCCGTTTTCGCGGAGATCGCCATCGAGGCGGCCCGCGGGCTGAAGGCGATGGCGGGAGAGGAAGAGACGAGAGGAGGCGATGAACCGTGACAGGAATGACTTTGATCGGCGTATTCGTGCTGCTGCTCGTCAGCGGGATACCGGTATCCCTCTGCCTGGGGATCTCTGCGGTCATTTCCGTCCTGCAGATGCATCTGCCCGCCATGACCCTGGCCATCAATTCCAACGCGGCCCTGTCCAAGGCGGTGCTGGAGGCGATACCGTTTTTCATCCTCGGCGGGAATATCATGGAGCGCTCCGGGATTTCCGGCAAGCTGATCAAGCTGGCGAGCGCGCTGGTCGGCCACGTGAAAGGCGGCCTGATCATCGTTTGCGTTCTATGCGCCTGCTTTTTCGCGGCGATCTCCGGCTCCGGGCCGGCAACGGTGGCGGCCCTGGGTACGATCATCATCCCCGCGATGGTGAGCTGCGGCTACAGCAAGGAGACAGCCACAGGTCTGACCGCCACGGCGGGCGGGATCGGTCTCATCATCCCGCCGTCGATCTCTTACGTGGTGATCGCGCCTTTGGCCAGCATCTCGACCGGCGACCTGTTCCTGGCAGGCGTATTTCCGGGGATCACCATGGGCATCGCGCTGATCGTTGCAGGCCTCTGGCTCAACCGGAAAAACGGGACCGTCAAGGTCCTGGAAAAGGCGAGCCGTGCGGAGCGGATCGCCAGCTTTAAGGACGCGGTCTGGGGTCTCATGATGCCGGTCATCATCCTCGGCGGCATCTACGGAGGCATTTTCACCGCCACGGAGGCCGCCGCAGTCTCCGCTGTATACGGAATCGCCGTGGGCACACTGATCTACCGGAGCTTGAGCTGGAAAGAGATGTTTGAGGTCTTCGTCATTTCAGCACGGCAGACGGCGGTGGTCATGCTGATCATCATGTGCGCCAACCTCTTCGCCTACGCGCTGACGGTTACCGGCGTGTGTACGGCGGCAAGCAATTTCCTCCTGAACTTTGTGGGCTCCAGCAAGTTCCTGTTCCTGCTGATTGTGAATATCCTCTTCTTGATCGCCGGCATGCTGGTGGACGGGAACTCCGCCTACTATATCTTCGTTCCCATTCTGCTTCCCGTTGCGCTGAGGCTGGGGATCGATCCCGTTCATCTCTGCGTCGTGATGGTCATGAACATCGCCATTGGCCTGATCACACCGCCGGTCGGCGCAAATCTCTACACGGCCTGCGGGATCACGGGCCTGTCCTTCTCCAAGGTCGCCAAAGCCTGCGGCCCCTTCCTGATCGCGTCGCTGATCGCCTTGATCCTGGTGACCTATATCCCGCAAATATCAATCGGGATCCTGCATTGAGGTGAGATGATGGCGACGAAAGCGAAAAGCCTGCTTCTCGGGTTCGACATGGGGACGAGCGGGGTCAAAGGCGTCGTCCTGGAGCCGGTGACCGGCGAAAAACAGGTCGTATACGTGCCCTGGCGGCTTTTGACGCCAAGGCCGGGTTATGCGGAATTCGCCTGTGACGAACTTTGGGCCGCAATACTGGAATGTGTCCGGCGCCTTCGGGATGAGCGCGGCGTCGCGCTTTCCCAGGTGTCTGCCATAGGGTTCTGCGCCTTGTGCCCAGGCTTGATCGCACTGGGAGCAGATGGGCGGGAGCTTTCAAACTGCATCATTTTCATGGATGCCCGCAGCGCGGAGGACGCCGCCTATATCTATTCCCGAATCAGCCGGGAGGAGAGCTATCGTATCCTGGGGAACGTGATCATGTCGGGGGCAACGTCGGTGACGAGCATGCGCTGGTTCAAGCGCAATCACCCGGAACTGTACGCAAAAACAGCCTTCTTTGTGCACATGCCGAGTTGGGCCGGATACAAACTGACGGGCGAGGTCCGGATGGATCTGGCCAACGCGGCGGGGACGGGCCTGTACGATATACACGGACAATGCTGGAGCGACAGGCTTATCCGGGCGGCGGAGATCCAGGCCGATAAGCTTCCGGAGCTTGCCCAGGGAGTGGACCTTCTGGGCCGTGTAATGAGAGGGGAGTTCACGCAGCTTGGGATCCCGGAGGGGACGCCCGTCTCCTGCGGCGCGGGCGACACGGTGTGCGCGTTGTTGGCCTTGTTCGGAAAACAGAAAGACCGGGCGATGCTGATGCTCGGTACGTCGAACGTGCTGTTCTCTCTCACGGACAGTGACCGCTTTTCGCCGGAATTCCAGGCAAGGTCCTTCGTATTCCGCGACTATTACGCGCAGGGCGCATCCATGTCGGGGCCGGGCGCGATGACCAGATGGTTCCGCAACGAATTCTGCCAGGATCTCCTGGCACGGGAAAGCGAGGGATACGACGCGTATGCGTTGATGGACGCAGAGGCCGAGCGGACGCCGCCCGGCGCCGAAGGGCTGATCTGTCTTCCTTATATAAACGGGGAACGTTCACCGGTGTTCGACTCCGACGCGCGGGCCGTGCTGGTGGGCGTTAACCTGAAAACCACGAGAGGCCATATCGCGCGAGCCATCACGGAGGGAGCGGCTTACGGCATCCGACAATTTGCGGAGCTGATGCGCAACAATACGGGCGTTCCAATGAATGAAATGTCAGTACTGGGCGGAGGGAGCAAGAGCAGCTTCGTTGTACAGACTATGGCGGACGTGACCGGCTGTCGGATGAAAACGTACGACGATCCGGATCTGGGCGCCGTGGGCGCTGCGCTGACGGGAGGGATCGCAGCGGGCGTTATCCCATCCACGTATACGCTGCCGCAGAACAGGATCGCGAGGCTCTATGAACCGAGAGAAGAGCTGGCGGATCTGTATTACGCGGGCTTTGCCCGTTACCAGAAGCTGTATCCTTCGGTGAAGGAGCTGTTCATCCGTGAGTAAGGATGCCGTGTTGCGATATCTTAAAAACGCAGGAGGGGCCGCGGCAAACGCCGCGGCCCCTCCTGCGATTTCAGGCTTCCATCTGCTTGCCCAGGAACAGGGCGATCGCCTGTGCGAGCTTGTATTCCACCTCGGTGCCGGGGGCGCTGCCGCGCGGCGTGATGAACAGCACTCCGCCCAGCACGTCTCCTTCGGCGAGCACCGGGACGGCCACGGACAGGCAGTAGTGCTCGTCGGCCGGGGAGACGGGGAGGCTGCTGCCGCCGCTGCCGTGGCGGAAGGCGCTGCGCCCCTCCAGGATCTCACTCAGCTGCGGACTGACGGGCTTGTCAAGCAGTTCCCGTTTTGCCCCGCCGCTGATGGCGATGACCGCGTCGCGGTCGCATACGGCGGCGATGCAGTCGGTGGCCTTGCGCAGGCTGTCGCAGATCTGCGCGGCGAAATCCGACAGCTCTCCGATCGGGGAGTATTTCTTGAAGATCAGCTCTCCGTCCTTTTCCGTAAAAATCTCCAGCGGGTCACCCTCGCGGATGCGCATGGTGCGGCGGATCTCCTTGGGGATCACGACGCGGCCGAGGTCGTCGATCCGCCGGACGATACCGGTAGCTTTCATATGAAAAAACCTCCTGCGTTTCTATCTGTTGTCACGGTTAGTATTTGCAGGAGGTTTTTCGTTATGCAGAGAGGAAAACGCACGCGAAGTGCAAAGCCAGCGAAGTGATTTCAAAATCGCGCGCGCCCGCGCTCCCCTTACAGGGGCTTGCGCAATGGAAGGACATGGGATATGATGGTCGCGTACAAACGGCGAAAACGGAAAGGAGAACGACTATGAACGACACCGCATTGCTCGTGATCGACATGCAGAAGGGCTTCCTGTGCGACAAGTCGCCGCTGTTCATCCGCGGCGCGCCGGCGACCGTTCCGGCCTGCGCAAAGGTGATCGCCTTTTGCCGGGAGCGGGGGATCCCCGTGTTCTTCGTGACGCGCGTCTATCGCGCGGACGGCAGCAATGTGGAGCACACGCGCCTCGCGGCGTGGCGCGCGGGCGGCAGGCCCGTGTCCCCGGGCTGCGCGGAGGAGATCTCCACGGCGATGCCGGAGGAATTCGGCGAGGACGCGCGCGATTATCACGTGATCAAGCCGCGCTATTCCTCCTTTTTCCAGACCGAGCTGGATCTGCTCCTGCGCCGCCTCGGCGTCAGACGCCTGATCCTGACCGGCACCACCACGCCCAACTGCATCCGCACCACCTGCTACGACGCCATCTCGCTGGACTATTCCGTGACCGTGCTGGACGACTGCACCTCATCCGCCACGCCGGAGATCCAGCGGGCCAACCTGCTGGACATGGCGAACGTCGGCGCAGAGATCCTCTCCTCGGCGGAATTCGTACGCCGCGAGGTGGAGGGATAAGGAAAAACGAAGTGAAGGCCGCCGCCCGGCTCCGGGCGGCGGCCTTCTGTGGTGCGGTGCTTTCTGAAAAAGAGGCCGCGAAAACGAACGGCGCCCCGTGCCCGGATGGGCACGGGGCGCTGCTGTGTATGTTGGGTAGTGCGGCTCACTTCACCTTGACGGTGATCGTGGCCTTCTTGCCGGAGCCGTCGGCCGCGGTAACGGTGATCTTGGCGGTACCCTTCTTCATGCTGGATATGATGCGGACGATCGACCTGCCGCTGCTGTCGGTCTCGATCAGGGCGCCCGCCACCTTCGGATTGCTGGACTTTACGGTGTACTCGTATCCGGTGTAATAGGAGTTCTTGCTGTTCCAACCCTGGATATAGTACCCCGCGGAGTCATTGCCGACGCGCAGGGTCGTCGTGAACGAGGTCCTTCCGGCGACCGTGACCTTGGTGAGGGGCTTCAAGATCTGGTACGTGACGCTGCCGGACAGCGCGGTGTTGTCGGTCGTGGTCGCGATGACGCTCACGTTGATCGTGTAATTGCCCACGTAGGAACGCAGGCCCTTCTTCGCAGTGACGGCGCCGGAGCTGCTGACCGTGATCAGCTTTTTGGAAGCGATCGTGTTCTCGAGCCAGGTCGCTCTGCTCCCGCCGCTGTCGTATGCGGTGATCTGGCTGCTCCACTTGACCTTGGTGATGGAGGGCTTGCCGAAGGCGTCGCCCAGCCTGGCGGTGTTCTTGACGGTACGGCCGATGCTCAGAAGCTTGAAGTTGTCGTCCGAGGTGATCAGCGGGCCGGAGGAGACGACCGTGACGCCGGAGGCCGGGTTGATGACGCGGATCGTCACGCTGGCCTTTTTGCCGCTGGCGTCCGGCACCTTGGCGGTGACGGTCGTCGTACCGGCGGTGAGGGCCGTCACTCTGCCGGTGGAGCTCACCGTGGCGACCTTCGGATTGCTGCTGGTCCAGGTGAGCGTCGGGCCGTTGGTCGAAGCCGAGAGCTGTATGTAAGCGTCGTGCCAGCTCTTGGAGCTGCCCCACCAGTAGTCGTCCTCCACCGAGTACATGGTCACCTTTACGACCTTGTTGGTGTTCTTGTTGATCGTGTAGCCTACGCCGCCGAAGCTGCTGTCGTTGACGTAGATGCCGTTCACGTAGGTCGCCAGCGCCCGGACATACACGGTCTTGGATCCGGATCTGCCGCTGCCGTCCTTCGCGTAAGCGTAAACGACCACGCGGGCGTTGGTGGGCGTGCCGGCGGGAACGCTCAGCTTGCCGCTGCTGCTGATGGTGATGCCGTAGCTGTTGCTGCTGACGGACCAGGTGACGGCCTTGTTGTTGGCGTTCGTGGGCGTGACGGTGGCCTTATACGAGGCGCTCTTGCCCGGCGCCACGTACTGCAGCCCCTGGACGCTGATCTGCGTCACGTACTGCTTGACCACCACGGAGCACTTGGCCGTGACCTTGGAGCCGTCCTGCGCCTTGACGGTGATCGTGGCCTTGCCCTTGCCGACCGCGGTCACGTTGCCGTTGGCGTCGACCGTGGCGACCTTCTTGTTGCTGCTGGTGTAGGTAAAGGTCACGGGGCTGACGCGGCTGCCGCCGGCGTCTAGCGCCGTCGGCGTGATCCGCTGGGTCGCGGGCGTGCCGGTGCTGCGGTAGAAGGTCAGACTGTTCGTGCTGAGCGTGATCTTCTTGACGGGGTTGACGTGGACGATGTTCAGGGTGACGGTCGTGTACTTGCTCGTGTCGGCCGTGGAGGTCGCGCGGACTCTGACCGAGCCGGACGCGCTCGCCGGCGTTTTCAGCACGCCGGTCTTGGCGTTGAGCGTGACGCCGCTCGGCGCGGAGACGAGGCTCCACGTGACCGTCTGCTTGGCCTGAGTCGGCGCTACGGTCGCCTTGAGGGTCACAGACTTGCCCGCGACGGCATACTGCGTGGGGATGCTCACGCTTGTCGGCCTGGCGTAGCCCACGGTGAAGGTCTTGGTGGCGACCTTGCTCTTTACGCCCATGCCGCTGACACGGATCGCCTTGACGGTCACCTTCTTGCCGACCGTGAAGCCGTTTGCTTCCGTGAGCTGGATGCCGCCGGTATACTTCTTGCCCACGGTGACGACGCCGTTTTTCACGGCGGGCGTCTTGCCGTTGAGGGTGTAGACGATATCGTCTCCGCTGAGATTGCCCCAGAGATACAGATAAGAGCCGTAGGCCGTGCTCGTCAGGTAGATCGTGGGCTTGCTCTGATCCTTGGTGAAGAGCTTGGCCGCGTCGACGATACCCTTCGTCGTGGCGGCCTTGATGGCCTTCTCGACCTGGGCGGGCGTGGCGCCGGGGTACTGGGAGACGTACAGGGCGGCGACGCCGGAGACCACGGGCGCGGCCATGGAGGTGCCGCTCATGAAGCCGTAGCCGCCGGGGATCGTGGACATGATGGCCGTACCGGGCGCGGCCACGTCCTGCCAGGAGCCGTAGGTGGAGAAGGAGGAGCGCTTGCCGGCCTCGTTCGTGGAGCCGACCGCGATCAGACCGGGGATGGCGTAGGCGGCCGGGTATTTCTTGATGTTGGTGCCGTCGTTGCCCATGGAGACGACGACGGTCGCGCCCCTGGTGCTGATCGCATACCGCAGCGCGTTTTCGATCGCAGAGTTATAGCCGGCGCCGCCCAGGCTCATGTTGATGACCTTGGCGCCGTTGTCCGCCGCCAGCCGGATGGCCGTGGCGATGTCGGAGTTGGACATGCTGCCGCTGTTGTTGGCAACGCGGATGGAGAGGATGCGCGCCTCGGGGGCGATGCCGGCGCCGCCCTTGCCGTTGTTCACGCGGCCCGCGATGATGCCGGCCACGTGCGTGCCGTGGTCGCCGCCGTTGCCCGTATAGTAACCGCTGTAGCCGACGCTCGCGGAGGAGACGTAGCCGGTCATATCCTCATGGGAAGAGTCGACGCCGGTGTCGATGACGGCGACCGTGACGCCGGAGCCCCTGGTGACGCCCCAGGCGTCGTAGGAGTTGACCACGTCGTGCTGGTACTGATACTCGTACTGGGTCGGGTCGCGCAGATAGGGGTCGGGGTTGGAGGAGCTCTCATACCAGCTCTCCCAGCTCTCGCGGGTGTTCACACTCTCGCCGGCCATGATGGAGATCCCGGTGTCGATCTCCCGGCTCCCGCCGAAATCGGGCTCCACCGCGACGAGCTGGTTGGCCTCGACGACGGGCAGCGGCAGGCTCATGTCCGCCGCGGCGGTCACGGCCTCGAGGGTCGTCGCCGTCGTCAGGCGCAGCACGGCCACGCCGTATTGGAAGCTCGTAAGCTCCGCACTGTAGGCCTCGGCCACCATGGCCGCGTATTCCTCGCTCTCGGCCAGGAAGAAGACCTCGCCCTCAACGTAGTCCCTGCCGGGCGTGAGCTGCTCCATCATGGCGACCACGTCGTGATCCACCAGGTCCTGCTTCTTCGCGAGCTCCTCGTCGGACAGCTCGTAGCCCTCGGGCATGCCCTTGAAGCCGTAGGGCAGCGCGCTCTCCTCGAGCGCGAGCTCGATGGTCTCGCCCCAGACCGTCTCTTTCGTGACGGTGAAGCTGCTGCTCAGACTGGCATAGCCTTCCGCCGCGGCGGCGTAGGCGTACGCACCGGGCGCGAGCAGATAGGCCGCGGCGAACGCGGGCGCTTCCTCGGCCTCGGCGGGCGCCTCTTCCGCAGCGGGTGCTTCGATCTCGGCGGGTTCAGCCTCGTCGGCGGGCGATTCGATCTCGGCGAGATACGCCGCGATCTCCTCCTCGGTCACGGGGGCGATCTCACCCTCCGGACCGGTGACGGTCAGCGTCAGCTCCTGGGCGGAGACGAAACGCACGAGCGTGAGGGCGGCTTCCTGCTCGTCCTCTTCCTCGGCGTCTTCCTCTTCCTCGGGCTCCTCCGCGGGATCGGTCTCGTCGGCCGGATCGGTCTCGTCGGCGGGATCGGTCTCGTCGACGGGATCGGTCTCGTCGGCCGGGTCGCCCTCGTCGGCGGGATCGCCCTCGTCAGCCGGGTCGGCCTCGTCCGCGGGATCTTCGAGCTGCACGGTCTCCTCGTAGTCGACCTGCTCCGCGTCGTCCGTGACCTCGGCGGCGAACGCCGCGGGGACCATGGAGGCCAGCATCGTCAGGACC